>NZ_JBSWXU010000199.1:0-7595 GCF_056160785.1 Mycobacterium sp. ABE4_509
GCGCGACACCGGAGATCAGCGGGGGCAGACGGGGCGCGGGCACGGCGAGCACGACCGCGTCGGCGGCCCACCGGGCGCCTTCGTCGTCCACGAGCTCCCAGCCACCCGGTTGCTGCACCAGCTCGCGGACCGCCACCTGCGCCCAGCGCAGCGCCGAACGGCGGACCAGTTCGTCGAGCAGCACCGTGTAGCCGCCGTCGAGAGCACCGAACACCGATCCCGGGGCCGGCGGCGGCAGCGCCGTGCGGACCGCCTCGGTCAGGTTGCGCGCTCCGCGGTCCAGTGCGGCCGCCACGGTCGGCGCCGCCGCACGGATCCCGATCGTCGCCGCCGAGCCGGCGTACACCCCGGCCAGCAGCGGGTCGACCGAACGCACCACCACCTGCTCGCCGAACCGGTCGCCGACCAGTTCGGCCACCGTCGGATCGGCGCCCGGGCGCCAGGAGAACGGCCGTGCCGGCTCATCGAGCATCCACCTGATGGTGGCCTCGTCGACCAGACCGGCCAGCGCGGACGGCTGCGACGGGATGCCGTTGACGGTGCCGGCGGGCAGTGGATGCAATTGGTCCTCGCTGTAGATCAGCGGGCGCGCCCCGGTCGTGGCGATCTGCTTGTCCGACAACCCCAACTCGGCCAGCAGTGCGGGCACCTCGGGGCGCCGCACCACGAACGCCTCGGCCCCGACATCGACGGGCTGTCCACCGATGCGCTCGGTGCGCAGCACCCCGCCCAGCCGGTCGGCCGGGTCCAGCACCGTGATCGAGGCGTCCGGGCCGGCCGCCACCCGCAGCCGGTAGGCTGCGACCAGGCCCGAAATCCCTCCTCCGACAACGCAATACCGAGGGCCGGCGGATGTGGTCACAGCTCGTGCACCAGCGCGACGGCATCGGTGATGATCTCGGGGTCGGTACCGGGCAGCACGCCGTGGCCGAGGTTGAACACGTGACCGACCGCACCTGCGTCGATCGCGCGCCGGCCGTCCTCGACGACATCGCGCACCGCACGCGCCACCACCGGCCACCCCGCCAGCAGCACCACCGGGTCGAGGTTGCCCTGCAGAGCGCAGCCGCGCCGGACCCGCGTAGCCGCATCGGCCAGCGCGGTGCGCCAGTCGACCCCGACCACGGCAGGGGTCGGATGCCCGGCCCCTTCACCGCGGACGGCCTCGGACATGGCGCCGAGCAGTTCGGCGGTGCCGACCCCGAAGTGGGTCATCGGGACGCCCCGGCCGGCCAGTTCGGTGAACACGCGGGTGCTGTGCGGCAGCACGTGAGCACGATAGTCGGCCAGCGACAACGTGCCCGCCCACGAGTCGAACACCTGGATGGCGTCGACACCGGCGTCGATCTGGGTCTGCAGAAAAGCGATGGTGACATCGGTCAGCGCGGTCATCAAGGCGTGCCAGGTGTCGGGATCCCCGAGCATCATCGCCTTGGTGCGCTCGTGGTTGCGGCTGGGTCCGCCCTCGACGAGATACGACGCCAGGGTGAACGGCGCACCGGCGAAGCCGATCAGCGGCACCGCGCCGAGCGCCCCGGTGAGCTGGGTGACCGCGGTGGCCACCGGCGCCACCCGCTCACGCTCCAACGGCGCGATCGCCGCGACATCGGCACGGCTGCGCACCGGACGCTCGATGACCGGTCCGACATCGGGCACGATGTCGACGTCGATACCGGCGGCCCGCAGCGGGACCACGATGTCGGAGAACAGGATCGCCGCGTCCACCCCGTGCCTGCGCACCGGTTGCAGGGTGATCTCGGTGATCAGGTCGGCATCGAAGCAGGCCGCCATCATGGTGTTCTTGGCCCGCAGCGCCCGGTACTCGGGCAGTGAGCGGCCGGCCTGGCGCATGAACCACACCGGCACCCGGTTCGGTTTGCGCCCGGCCACAGCGGCCAGGTACGGGGATTCGGGCAGCTCGCGGCGCGTGTTCATCGATCCCCATGGTGCCATGTCCACCTCCCGGCGAATCGGCGCGCCATGACCACAGACCAGGCGGTATGGACTAGCGTCAGACGGCGTGACCACCGCCGAACCGGCTCAGTTCCGTGAAGCGGTGGCGGCGATGAATGCCACCACCGTTCGACCGGAGATCGAGCTCGGTCCCATCCGGCCGCCGCAGCGGCTGGCGCCGTTCAGCTACGCGCTCGGCGCCGAGATCAAACACGCCGAAACCGCGATCATCCCGGAGCGATCCGAGGGCGACGCGTTCGGACGGCTCATCCTGCTGCACGACCCCGAGGGGGCCGACGCCTGGGACGGGACGATGCGCCTGGTCGCCTACATCCAGGCCGACCTGGACTCCAGTGAGGCCGTCGACCCGTTGCTGCCCGAAGTGGCCTGGAGCTGGCTGGTGGACGCGCTCGAGCAGCGTGCCGAGCACGTCACCGCGCTCGGGGGCACCGTCACCGCCACCACCTCGGTGCGCTACGGGGACATCTCCGGCCCCCCGCGCGCCCATCAACTCGAGCTGCGCGCGTCGTGGACCGCGACCACGCTCGAGCTCGGCCCCCATGTCGAGGCGTTCTGCGAGGTCCTCGAGCACGCCGCCGGTCTGCCGCCCTCCGGGGTGACCGACCTGAACTCGCGGTCACGCGCCTGAGCTCGATGAGCGAGTCCGACTCCGCCGGTTCCGCCCTCGAATCCGAAGCCCAGCCGGCGCAACCCGATGGAACCCCCCTGCTGGCCCCGCGTGACGGCGTGCCCGGGGTGTCGGCCAGCCGGGGCGAGATCGCCCGCGCGGCCGACCTGCTCGCGTCCGGCTCGGGCCCGTTCGCCCTCGACGCCGAGCGCGCCTCCGGGTTCCGCTACTCCAACCGCGCCTACCTGATCCAGATCCGGCGGGCGGGGGCCGGCACCGTGCTGATCGACCCGGTCAGTCACGGCGGCGACCCGGTGGAGGTGCTCGCCCCGGTCGCCGAGGTGCTGTCCACCGACGAATGGGTGCTGCACGCCGCCGACCAGGACCTGCCGTGCCTGGCCGAGCTCGGGATGCGGCCGGTGTCGCTGTACGACACCGAATTGGCCGGGCGCCTGGCCGCATTCGACCGGGTCAACCTCGCCGCGATGGTGCTGCGGTTGCTGGGTCTGCAGCTGACCAAGGGGCACGGCGCCGCGGACTGGTCCAAGCGGCCGCTGCCCGATGACTGGCTGAACTACGCGGCCCTCGACGTCGAGGTACTCGCCGAGCTGCGCGACGCGATCGCCGCGGTGCTCGCCGAGCAGGGCAAGACTGAGTGGGCCCGCCAGGAGTTCGAGTTCCTGCGGACCTTCGAAGCCGCACCCACCCGCCGGGACCGGTGGCGCCGCACGTCGGGTATCCACAAGATCCGCAACCCGCGTGCGCTGGCCGCGGTGCGTGAACTGTGGACCACCCGGGATCAGATCGCCCGGCGCCGCGACATCGCGCCCGGCCGGATCCTGCCCGACAGCGCGATCGTCAACGCCGCGACCACCGATCCCGACACCGTCGACAAGCTCACCGCGCTCCCGATCTTCGGGGGTTCCAAGCAGCGGCGCAGCGCCCAGGTGTGGCTCGATGCGCTGGCCCGGGCCCGGACCACCACCGATCCGCCGAACTCGGCCGAACCCGCCAACGGTCCGCCTCCCGCGTCGCGGTGGGCACGTCGCAAGCCGGAGGCCGCCGCGCGTCTGGAGGCCGCCCGGTCGGGCCTGAACCTGCTCGCCGAGCAGGTCTGCGTGCCGGTGGAGAACCTGCTGTCCCCCGACACGGTGCGCCGGTTGTGCTGGGACTGGGAACCGGTCGGCGACACCGAGGGAACCGCGACCGCGGTCGAGGCGTTCCTGCGCGAGTCCGCCGCCCGGCAATGGCAACGCGAACTCACCGTGCCGGTGCTGACCGCGGCGCTGGCCGGCCTGAACTGAGCGCCGGCCCGCGCGCGAGGGTCAGTCGAGCTGCTGGCTGACTTCCTGATCGCTGTCCGAAGTCCCCAGCGCGGCGACCCAGCCGGTGATCTGGCGGGCGATGTTGCGATCGGTCAGCCCGACCGAACCCAGCACCTCACCTCGTGAGGCGTGCGCGAAGAACTCCTGCGGCAGCGCGGCGTCCCGGCACGGCACATCGATCTCGGCGCGGCGCAGCGCACTCGAGACGGCCGAGCCGACCCCGCCGTGCTCCCCGTTGTCCTCGAGGGTGACGACGAGTTTGTGCTCGGCGGCCATCGCGACGACCTCCGCCGGCACCGGCAGCACCCAGCGCGGGTCCACCACGGTGACCCCGATGCCCTGCTTGCGCAGCCGTTCGGCGATCGCCAGCGCCATCGTGGCGAACGGGCCGACCGCCACGATGAGCACATCGCCGGACAGGCCCTCGGCGGGTGCGGCCAGCACGTCGACACCCCCGCGCCGCTCGAGCGCCGGAACGTCTTCGCCCACATCGCCCTTCGGGAAGCGGACGGCCGTCGGCCCGTCGTCGACGTCGAGCGCCTCGGCGAGTTCTTCGGACAACCGGGCGCCGTCCCGCGGGGCCGCGACCCGCATGCCGGGCACCACACCGAGGATGGACAGATCCCAGATGCCGTTGTGGCTCGCGCCGTCGGGACCGGTGATTCCCGACCGGTCCAGCACCATGGTGACGGGCAGCTTGTGCAGCGCGACGTCCATCATGATCTGGTCGAACGCCCGGTTCAGGAACGTCGAGTAGATGGCCACCACCGGGTGCATCCCGCCCATCGCGAGCCCGGCCGCCGAGGTCATGGCGTGCTGCTCGGCGATCCCGACGTCGAAGAACCGGTCCGGGTAACGCTGCCGGAATGCGCTGAGCCCGGTCGGCCCCGGCATCGCCGCGGTGATCGCCACCACGTCGCGGCGCTTCGCCGCGAGCTGGATCAGCGTCTCGGAGAACGTCGACGTCCAGCCCGGGCCCGGAACCGAACGCGCCAGACCGGTCTGCGGGTCGATGACCCCGCAGGCGTGCATCTGGTCGTCCTCGTCGTTCTCGGCCGGTGGATAGCCCATCCCCTTGCGGGTGACGACGTGCACCACCACCGGGGCGTTGAAGCCGCGGGCGTGGCGCAGGGCGCTTTCCACCGCGTGCTCGTCGTGCCCGTCGATCGGGCCGACGTACTTCAAGCCCAGGTCGGTGAACATCACCTGCGGGGAGATCGCGTCCTTGATGCCGGCTTTGATGCTGTGCATGCACTGGTAGCAGAACTCACCGATGACGGGGACTCCGCGCACCGCCTTGCGGCCCTCGTCCAGCACCCGCTCGTAGCCGGGCTGCAGGCGCAGCGCCGCGAGGTGCTCGGCGAATCCGCCGATGGTCGGGGCGTAGCTGCGGCCGTTGTCGTTGACGATGATCACCACGGGCCGACCGGAGGCGGCGATGTTGTTCAGCGCCTCCCAGCACATCCCGCCGGTCAGCGCGCCGTCGCCGACCACGGCGACCACGTGCCGGTTGCGGTGCCCGTTGAGCTCGAAGGCCTTGGCCAGGCCGTCGGCATAGGACAACGCCGAGCTGGCATGACTGGACTCCACCCAGTCGTGCTCGCTCTCGGCCCGCGCCGGATAACCCGACAGCCCGTCCTTCTTGCGCAGCGTGTCGAAGTCCTGGCAGCGCCCGGTGAGCATCTTGTGCACATAGGCCTGGTGCCCGGTGTCGAACAGGATCGGGTCGTGCGGCGAGTCGAAGACACGATGCAGCGCCAGCGTCAGTTCCACGACGCCCAAGTTGGGTCCCAGATGCCCACCTGTGGCCGCGACCTTGTGGATCAGAAAGTCGCGGATTTCCCGGGCCAGCTCTTCGAGCTGCGCCTGTGTCAGGTGCTGCAGATCAGCGGGACCGCGGATCTGTTCAAGCATTACGCCAGTCTACGCACGGCGGTCGGGGTCAGTCCTGTCGAGACTGGTACACGTCGGGCACGCCGTCGCTGTCCTGGTCGACGGCTTCTTCCTTGCAGATGCGCCGGTAGGTGGCGTTCCTGGTCAACAGCAGCGCCGACGCCAGTGCGGCGGCCAGCAGCGAACCACTCAGCACGCCGATCTTCACGAATTCGTCACGTTCGGAGCCGAGCCCGTAGGCCAGATCGCCGATCAGCAACGACACGGTGAACCCGATACCGGCCAGCATGGACACCCCGAGCACGTCCACCCAGCGCAGCGACGAGTCCAGGTTGGCCCGCGACACCGAGGACAACACCCTCGTGGTGAGCAGGATGCCGATGGGTTTGCCGAGCACGAGGCCGAAGATGATGCCCAGCGTGATCGGGTCGGTCAGGGCGCGGCCCAGCCCGCTGAGTCCGCCGATGTTCACCCCGGCGGCGAAGAACGCGAAGATCGGGATGGCGAACCCGGCCGAGATCGGCCGGAGCAGGTGCTCGAAGTGTTCGGCCATGCTCGTCTCGACCTTTTCGCCGTTCTTGGTGGCCGGTCGCAGCACCGGGACGGCGAAGCCGAGCAGCACGCCGGCGACGGTGGCGTGCACCCCGGATTCGTGCACCATGACCCACGTCACGATGCCCAGGGGCACCAGGATCCACCAGGACTGCACACCGCGCTGGACGGCCAGCGCGAACAGCCCCAGCGGGATCAACGCGCCCAGCAGGGCCCAGATGACGATCGAATCGGTGTAGAAGATCGCGATGACGGTGATCGCCAGCAGATCGTCGACCACGGCCAGCGTCAGCAGGAAGGTGCGCAGCGCCGAGGGCAGGTGGGTGGAGATGACGGCGAGCACCGCCACGGCGAAGGCGATGTCGGTGGCGGTCGGAATCGCCCACCCCTGCAGCGCGCCGTCGCCGACGCGGGCGGTGAACGCGACGAAGATCACCGCGGGAACCACCATCCCGCCGACGGCGGCCGCGATGGGCAGCGCCGCGCGCCCGGGATCACGCAGGTCCCCGGCGACGAACTCGCGTTTGAGCTCGAGCCCGACGACGAAGAAGAAGATCGCCAGCAGCCCGTCGGCGGCCCATTCGCCGACCGACAGGTCCAGGTGCAGGCCCAGCCAGTGCCCGCCGAGGATGAAATCGCGGACCCCGAAGTAGCTTTCCTTCCAGGGCGAGTTGGCCCACACCAGCGCGGCGGCGGCGGCGACCAGCAGGATCACGCCACCCACGGTCTCCTTGCGCAGGATCTCCGAGATCCTGCTCGTCTCGGCCCAGGAGCCGCGAGCGAAGAGCGCTCGTTTGACCTGCTGTCCGCGGGGTTTAGAAGTCACAGCCTGCTTTCGGTCGGAGTCGACGAGTCACTCGCCGACCAGGCTTCCCGGCACACCAATGCCATATTTTATGCCACCCGTCCAGATCACGCCCACTATCGTCGCAGCACCGCGACGCACTCGACGTGGTGGGTCAGCGGGAAGGAATCGAACACCCGGAGGTCCTCGACCTGGTATCCGCGGGCCCGGTAGAGGCCGATATCGCGCGCGAATGACGCTGCCTCACAACCGATGTGGATGATCCGCGGGACTTCCGCGGCGGCCAGCCGGTCCACCACCTCCCGACCGGCCCCGGTCCGGGGCGGATCGAGCACCGCGACGTCGGCACGCCGGCGCGCAGCCGTCAGCGCGCGGCGCACCGAGTCGGTCACCACCGACACCGCCCCCAGGTCGGCCAGCGCCGCGCGGGCCGCGCGGG
>NZ_JBSWXU010000200.1:0-7533 GCF_056160785.1 Mycobacterium sp. ABE4_509
GGCGCGCGAGCTCGTCGGCGCCCACTGACCCGGGGGGCGAAGGCCACGGCTCGACCGGCCCCCGCACGCCGTGCCGGGTTCCACCGATGCCGCCGGAGCGCCACTGTTAGGTTCGGTCCGGCTGAACCCGACAGGAGGACCATGAGCAGCATCGTTTCCTACGAACTCGCCGAATCCGTCGCGACCATCACCCTCGACGACGGCAAGGTCAACGTACTGGGCCCTGACATGCAGTCCGCCATCAACGACGCACTCGACCGCGCCGAGTCCGACTCCGCCAAGGCGGTGGTGCTGGCGGGCAACTCCCGGGTGTTCAGCGGCGGGTTCGATCTGGCGGTGTTCCAGTCCGGCGACGCCGCGGCCGCGCTGGGCATGCTGGCGGGGGGATTCGAGCTGTCCGTGCGGACGCTGACGTTCCCTGTCCCGGTCATCGTCGCCGCGACCGGCCCGGCCATCGCCATGGGGTCGTTCCTGCTGCTGTCGGCCGACCACCGGGTGGGCGCCCCCAAGTCGCGCTGCCAGGCCATCGAGGTCGCGATCGGCATGACCATCCCGATCTCGGCGATCGAGATCATGCGGTTGCGGCTGACCCCCGCGGCCTTCCAGCGCGGGACGTCGCTGGCGGCGACCTACGTCGGCCAGGAGGCGATCACCGCCGGCTGGCTCGACGAGATCGTCGAGGCCGATCAGGTCCTCGGCCGGGCACAGCAGGTGGCCCAGGAAGCCGCCACGACGCTGCACGCCGGCGCGCACCTGGCCACCAAACTGAAGGCACGCGAGTCCGCACTGGCTGCGATCAAGGCCGGAATCGACGGCCTGGCAACTGAGTTCACACTCAGCTAGCCCAGCGGAGCAGACGGCGGCTCCCCCGTGAACGCGGGGCGGGCCGCCGTCTGCGTTTCATCGGCATTACGGGCGTGAGTTCGATCTAACGGTTTCGTATTCCATCGCTAACCAGTAGGCAACACCCCGGGCATGTAATCGAATCAGCCGAAAGCCGTTCTCGGCATCGCCGGCATCGTCGCCGCACCTCGTGAAGCTATTTCGCCATTCGATGAAACCTGGGAGCCTCCATGACTTTTGACGACACAATCGCCGAGAACATCAAGAACTCGCTCGCCGAGATCCCGCACCCGGCCCTGCCGAAGGGGTCGAACATCTACGGCGGAACGAAGATCTTCCCGGACTACAAGGCCGAGAACGGCGAGAGCTACTTCACGCTCGTGCACGGCATCGCCCATGAGTCCTCGGTCAGTTTCGTCGCGGTGCTGCAGGCGACCCGCGCACTGCGGAAGGGCTTCGAGTCCGCCATCTACTTCTACGGCCCCGGAGCGATCAACTGCCTTGCCACCAGGGGATTTCCGACCACCGGCGACTCCGGTTTCCCGGGCGAACAGAACATCAACGATGCGCTGGGCGCATTCATCGGCGAGGGCGGCACGGTGTTCTGCTGCCGGTTCGGCCTGGCGCTGCACGGCGGCCGTGAGGAAGATCTGATCGAGGGCGTCATCCCCGCTCACCCGCTCGACGTTCAGGACGCCCTCATCCACTACGCCCGCAAGGGCGCGATCATCAACTCGACCTACATGGTCTGAGGCCGGACGGGATTGCGCGCATGACAACACTCGCCGCGGTCGCGGCCAACTTCACCAGGGACCTCGAACAGAACTACGCGTTGATCGCCTCGCTGACCGACGAGGCCAGAGACCGCGGCGTCGACTTCCTCGTCCTTCCCGAGGCCGCGCTCGGCGGTTACCTGTCCTCGCTGGGCAACCACGGCGACACCGTCAAGACCACCGCCAAGTCGTTGCCGCCGGCCATCCGGCTCGACGGACCCGAACTCGCCCGGGTGCGCGAGATCGTCGGCGACCTGATCGTGGCGATCGGCTTCTGCGAACTCGACGACGACGGCGAGACCCGCTACAACGCCGCGGCGGTGCTCGACGGTGGAACCGTCTACGGGTCCTACCGCAAGGTGCATCAGCCCCTCGGTGAGGGCATGTCCTATTCGGCGGGCTCGGGCTACGGGGTGTTCGACACCCCGATCGGCCGGGTCGGCCTGCAGATCTGCTACGACAAGGCGTTTCCCGAAGCCGCGCGGATCATGGCGCTCGAGGGCGCCCAGGTCATCGCCAGCCTGTCGGCCTGGCCGGCGGCCCGTACCGCCACCGCGGAGAACCTCCAGGACGATCGCTGGACCTACCGGTTCAACCTGTTCGACACCGCCCGCGCGTTGGACAACCAGGTGTTCTGGGTCGCCTCCAACCAGAGCGGCACCTTCGGCTCGCTGCGCTACGTCGGCAACGCGAAGGTCGTCGACCCGGGCGGAAACATTTTGGCGACAACACTTCTCGACAGCGGCATGGCGGTGGCCGAGGTCGACATCGACCAGACCTTCCGCACCATGCGCGCCGGGATGTTCCATCTGCGCGACCGCCGGCCCGACGTCTACGGCCCGGTCGCCGACGTCGAATTCGACACCGCGGCGGGTTGGCGGGAACTCGCACATGCCTGAGATGACCTTCGACGTCCGCTGGCCCGACGGCACCGCGCAGCAGTGCTACTCGCCGAGCCTGGTCATGCACGACTATCTGCGCCCGGACACCGACTACACGGTGGCCGAGTTCGTCGAACGCTCCGGGCGCGCACTGGCCGAGGCCAGTGCGCGGGTACGTGCCAAGTTCGGCTTCGCGTGCACGTCGGCGGCGGCCACCGCCGAACAGATCCAGCTCGCCGCGGCCCGGTACCCGTCCGACGCCGTCATCCACATCGTCGCCATGCAGCCACCGTTGGAGACCCGATGACCACGACCACGCACATCCCGGTCGCGATCGTCGGGGGCGGGCAGGCCGGCCTGTCGGTCAGCTGGTACCTGAGCCGCGCCGGGGTCGACCACGTGGTGCTCGAGGCACACACCCCGGTCCACGCATGGTCCGACAGCCGTTGGGACAACTTCACTCTCGTCACGCCCAACTGGCACTGCCGGCTGCCCGGGTACAGCTACGACGGGCCCGACCCCGACGGCTTCATGACCCGTGACGAGGTGGTGCGATGGCTGTCCGGCTGGCTGGACACCTTCACCGCCCCGATCCGTACCCACACCCGCGTCACCCGGCTGCGCAACGCGACCACCGGCGGGTTCGAGCTGACCCTGGACACCCCTGACGGCGACGAGACACTGACCGCCGAACACGTGGTGGTCGCCACCGGCGGCTACCCGCTGCCGGTGATGCCCGCGTTCGCCGGTTCCCTGGCCCCCTCGATCACCCAGCTGCACTCCGAGCAGTACCGCAACCCCGGGCAACTACCCGACGGTGCGGTGCTCGTCGTCGGGACCGGCCAGTCCGGTGCCCAGATCGCCGAGGACCTGCATCTGGCCGGCCGGCAGGTGCACCTAGCGGTCGGCAACGCCCCCCGGGTGGCCCGGTTCTACCGCGGGAGGGACTGCATGACGTGGCTGGCCGACATGGGCCTCTACGACAAGCCGGCCGCCGAATATCCCGGCGGCAAGGCCGCCATCGAGAAGACCAACCACTACGTCACCGGCCGGGACGGCGGGCGCGACATCGACCTGCGGCGCTTCGCCGCCGAGGGGATGCGGCTCTACGGCGCGCTCACCGACGGGAAGGACACCTCCCTGACGTTCGCCCCGAGCCTGCGCAGCGCGCTCGACCATGCCGATTCGGTGTACAACTCGATCTGCGCCGACATCGACGCCCACATCGAGCGGGTCGGCATCACCGCCGAACCCGCCACCCGCTACACACCGGTCTGGGAACCCGGATCCGAGCCCACCACACTGGATCTGGCCGCCGAGGGGGTCAGCACCATCGTCTGGGCGATCGGATACCGCCCCGACTACCGGTGGATCGAGGCCAGTGCGTTCGACGGCGCCGGACGGCCCATGCAGAACCGCGGAATCACCTCGGTCACCGGGCTGAGCTTCGTCGGGCTGCCGTGGATGCACACCTGGGGTTCGGGCCGGTTCCTGGGCATCGACCGCGACGCGCAGCACATCGCCGCGACAATCATCAGCAGCTACCACGAATCGGTGCTGCGACTGGCCGTCGGAGGCTGACCCGAGGTGGGCCGCCAGTCGTTCTCCCGCATCATCACCGCCCGGGCTGCCGCCGAGCCCGACACGGTGGTGGCGGTCGACGACACCGATTCGCTGACCGCCGCCGAGCTGGACACCCGCAGCAACCGGCTGGCGCGTGAGCTCATCGCCCGCGGGGTGCGCCGCGACGACCTGGTGACGATCTGTCTGCCGACCGGCGTGGAGTTCGTGGTGGCGGCGGTGGCGGTGTGGAAGGCCGGCGCCACACCGCATCCGGTGCCCCCCGCACTGGCGCACACCGAACGCGCCGAACTGGAGCGCCTCGGCCGCCCGGCACTGGCCATCGGCGAACCACCGGCCGACCCGGCCGTCGCCCACCTGCCGCGCGGCTCCACCGCCCGACGCTCGGCCGCGCCACTGCCGGATGCGTGGTCGAACTGCTGGAAGGCGCCGGTCTCGTCGGGCAGCACCGGGCGCCCCAAGATCGTCAAAGCCGCTGCCGCGGCACTGCTGGATCCCGGCGAGGCCGTCGCACCCTTCCTGCCGCGGGTGGCGGTGCAACTGGTCACCGGCCCGCTGTGGCATTCCGCATCGTTCACCTACGCCTTCCGCGGGCTGCTGACCGGTCACCGGCTGGTGCTGGCCGAACCGTTCGACGAAGACCGCTTCTGTGAGCTCGTCGACCGCCACCAGGTGAGCTGGACCCTGTTGTCCCCGGACATGATCCACCGCCTGGTGCGGGTGGCCGGCCGCAGCGAGGTCGCGACGCTGCGCACCGTGCTGCACCTGGGGGCGCGCTGCGCCGCGGCCGACAAGCGCGCGCTGATCGACTGGCTGGGTCCCGACCGGGTCACCGAGGTCTACGCGGGAAGTGAGTCCAACGGTCTGACCATGATCACCGGCCGGCAGTGGCTGGACAAGCCGGGAAGCGTGGGAAAACCTCTGGGCGGTACCGAGATACGCATCCTGCGGGCCGACGGATCCGATGCCCCGATCGGCGAGGTGGGACAGGTCTGGATGCGCCGCGGCCGGCCCACCTACAGCTACCTGGGTGCGCCGTCGCGGCGCACCGCCGACGGCTGGGACAGCATCGGCGACCTGGGTACCGTCGACGCCGACGGCTACCTGACCATCGTCGAGCGGTCCGACGACGTCATCGTCCGGTCCGGCGTCACGATCTACCCGTCCCGGGTGGAGCACGTCCTGGAGGCCCACCCGGCAGCGCGGGCGGCGGTGGTCTTCGCCGACGGCGCCGAGCTGGCCGCCGTCGTGGAGGTCGGGGCCGGGCACGACACCGAGGCGATCACCGCAGCCGTCCGGCGCCTGGCCGCCGGCCGGTTGTCCGGCGCCGAGATTCCAACGCGGATCCATCTGACCTGCAATCGGATTCGCAACCAAGCAGGCAAGGTCCGGCGCAGCACCTTCCGAGCACCGTCCGCACCCCATCGAACCGGCCGGGACCGTTCGGCCGTGATCGGAGAACCATGACACCCTCGACCTCGACCCGGGTGGACCTCGCGCTGTTGGGGATCCGCGGCCGCCCCCCGGTGAGCCGAACCGCCGGCGCCGGCCCCAGCGACGACGGCCACCTGCTCATCGACGGCCTCAACGCCGCGATCCCCCGCAATCCGGCGAGCCCGTTCTCGTTCGACGGCCAGAAGGTGCTCTACGACGGACACGACACCGGGCTGGACGTGCAGGTGATCGACCGGCCGAGGTTCTACGACCTGCACACCGCCGAGGGCGTGCCCTACGAGAAACTGGCCCGCCTGCACGGCCGCAGTGTGCTGGCCACCACCGTGGTGCAGACCTGCATCCGCTACGCGGCCGACCAACGGTGCCGGTTCTGTTCGATCGAGGAGTCGCTGCGCGCCGGCGCCACCACCGCGGTCAAGAGGCCGGCCGAACTGGCCGAGGTGGCCGCCGCCGCGGTGCGGCTCGACGGCATCACCCAGATGGTGATGACCACCGGAACGTCGGCCGGCAGCGACCGCGGCGCGCGCCATCTGGCCCGGTGTGCCGCCGCGGTCCGGGCAGTGGTGCCCGGGCTGCCGATCCAGGTCCAGTGCGAGCCGCCGGCCGATCTGACCGTGCTGACCGAACTGCGCGATGCCGGAGCCGATTCCATCGGCATCCACGTGGAGTCGCTCGACGATCGGGTGCGGCGGCGCTGGATGCCCGGAAAGGCGAGCGTGCCGCTGTCGGCCTATCGGGCCGCGTGGGCCGAGGCGGTGCGGGTGTTCGGCCGCAACCAGGTTTCGACCTACCTGCTGGTCGGCCTCGGCGAAGACCCCGAGGAGATGATCGCCGGGGCCCGCGAGCTGATCGACATGGGGGTGTATCCGTTCGTGGTGCCCTTCCGGCCCCATCCCGGCACGCTGGCCGTCGAGGTGGACGGCGCAGCGGCACCCGAGGCCGCCGTCGTCGAGAAGGTGTCCCGGGAGGTCGCCGCGCACCTGCGGCTGGCCGGGATGGCCGGCTCCGATCAGCGGGCCGGGTGCGCGGCCTGCGGCGCGTGCGGCGTGCTGCAGAACATGGGCGGGTGAACTGCCGTGCTCTTCCAGGCCATCTCGCCGCATCGAGGCGAACTGTCCATCCTGGCCGGGACACGGCCACCCGCCGGCGGACCGTTTCTGATCCACCCGGCCGACGAGCCGGAACTGCGCAGTTACCGGCGGCTGCGCCGCGCGTCGTTCGTCGTCGAGCAGGGCATGTTCGCCGGCACCGACCGCGACGATCTCGACGACGATCCCCGCACCGTGGTGCTGGTGGCCGCCGACGACGAGTCCGGCGCGGTGCTCGGCGGGGTGCGGCTGGCCCCGGTCTGCTCCCCGGACATCGGGTGGTGGACCGGCAGCCGGCTGGTGGCCGACCCGGCGGCCCGCGCCGCCGGCATCGGTCCCGCGCTCATCCGCGCGGCCTGCGCGTACGTGGAGAACGCGGGGGCACTGCGCTTCGAGGCGACGGTGCAGGACCGCTACGTGCCGATGTTCCGCGGGCTGGGCTGGACGGACGCCGGCCAGTGCGTGGTGGCCGACCGGGCACACCACCGGATGCGCTGGCCGCTGGACGCCGTCCAGCGCACGGCCACCGCGACCAAAGCCTTCCTGGGCGAGGTGCTCGACCCGCTGCGCGCCGTGCCGGGTGGCCTCGGTCCGGCGGGTTTCGTCGGCGACGACGGGGTGCCGGTACCCGGCGGTGACGTGGTCGCGGCGTGCGACGCGATCATCCCCTCCATGGTCGAACGCGACCCGGAGTGGGCGGGCTGGTGTTCGGTGCTGGTCAACGTCAACGACCTCGCTGCGATGGGCGCCACCGCGACCGGTCTGCTGGACGCGGTCGGCGCCCCGAACCGGTCGCTGCTGACCCGCATCGTGCGCGGGGTGGCCCGGGCGTCGCAAGCCTGGCAGGTCCCGGTGCTCGGCGGCCACACCCAGCTCGGCGTCCCGGCCTCGCTGGCGGTGACCGCGCTGGGC
>NZ_JBSWXU010000201.1:0-7505 GCF_056160785.1 Mycobacterium sp. ABE4_509
GCGCCGTCGTCGTCGTCGGCACGTGCCCGGATTTCGGCGTCATCAAAGCCATCCCCCAGCCCCTGCGCTGGGTTGCCCGCAGCCGCGGCCTGCGGCTGGCCCGGGCGCAGGCCGGCGCGGTGCGCTCCGCCGGCGGTGTCCCGGTGCCCTTCTCCGACCTGCTCGCTCCGCACTTCTACCAGGCACCCGAGCTGCTGTTCTCCTCGGACATGTTTCACCCGTCCGCGGTGGGCTACGCGCTGGCCGCCAAGCAGTTGCTGCCCGCCCTGTGCCGCGAACTGGGGGAATTCGTGTGCGGAGAGCCGGAGGAGGCGCTGGAATCCCGCTCCGACGGCACCGGGACGCTACTGTCCCGCTTCAGCCGGTTGTGGCGCCGCTCCACCGGGGTCCCCGCCCCGATCGTGGTGACCGCGGGCTAGGTTCGTTCCTAGCTTCCCCACGTCCGCGTAGCAGCAAGGAGTCGTCATGCCCGAAGCCGTCATCGTCGCCACCGCCCGTTCTCCGATCGGCCGGGCCAACAAGGGTTCGCTCGTTTCGATGCGCCCAGACGACCTGGCCGCCCAGATGGTGCGGGCCGCGCTGGACAAGGTGCCCGCGCTGGATCCGCGCGAGATCGACGACCTGATGATGGGCTGCGGCCAGCCCGCCGGTGAGTCCGGGTACAACATCGCCCGTGCGGTGGCCGTCGAGCTCGGCTACGACTTCCTGCCGGGCACCACGGTGAACCGGTACTGCTCGTCGTCGCTGCAGACCACCCGGATGGCCTTCCATGCGATCAAGGCCGGCGAGGGGGACGCTTTCATCTCCGCCGGGGTCGAGACGGTGTCCAGGTTCCCCAAGGGCATGGCCGACGGGTCACCGGATTCGAAGAACCCGGTGTTCGACGAGGCGATGGCGCGCACCGAGCAGGCGGCTGCCGGGGCGACCGAGTGGCACGACCCGCGCGAGGACGGTGCGCTGCCCGACGTGTACATCGCGATGGGCCAGACCGCCGAGAACGTCGCCGCCTTCACCGGCATCAGCCGGGAGGACCAGGACCATTGGGGAGTGCGCTCGCAGAACCGCGCTGAGGAAGCGATCAACAGCGGTTTCTTCGCCCGCGAGATCGCCCCGGTGACGCTGGCCGACGGCACCGTCGTCGCGACCGACGACGGACCCCGCGCGGGCACCACCTACGAGAAGATCAGCCAGCTCAAGCCGGTGTTCCGGCCCAACGGCACCATCACCGCCGGCAATGCCTGCCCGCTCAACGACGGGGCGGCCGCCGTGGTGATCATGAGCGACACCAAGGCCAAGGAACTCGGGGTGACCCCGCTGGCCCGCATCGTGTCGACCGGGGTCACCGGGCTGTCCCCGGAGATCATGGGCCTCGGGCCGATCGAGGCGGTCCGCAAGGCGCTGTCCAACGCGAAGATGTCGATCGGCGACATCGATCTGTACGAGATCAACGAGGCGTTCGCGGTGCAGGTGCTGGGCTCGGCGCGCGAGCTGGGGATGGACGAGGACAAGCTCAACGTCTCCGGCGGGGCGATCGCGCTGGGCCACCCGTTCGGTATGACCGGCGCCCGGATCACCGCCACGCTGCTGAACAACCTCGCCTACCACGACAAGACCTTCGGCATCGAGACCATGTGTGTCGGCGGCGGCCAGGGCATGGCGATGGTGGTCGAGCGCCTGTCCTGACGCACAGAAAAGGGGCGCCCACCGTGGTGGGCGCCCCTTCTTCAGTCGAGCCGGCTAATTGTTGTTGAAGTAACTGAGCAGGCGCAGGATCTCGATGTACAGCCAGACCAGGGTGACGGTCAGGCCGAGGGCGATGCCCCATGCCGCCTTCTCCGGTGCGCCGGCGCGCACCATCTGGTCGGCAGCGTCGAAGTCGATCAGGAACGAGAACGCCGCCAGGCCGATCACGAACAGCGAGAAGATGATCGCCAGCGGGCCGCCGCTGCGCAGGCCGAAGCCCTCACCGCCGCCGACACCGAACATCGCGAGCACCAGGTTGAGCAGGATCAGCGCGAGCGCGCCGAACATCGCGCCGACAAGGAAGCGGGTGAACTTCGGGGTCACCCGGATGGCGCCGGTCTTGTAGACGACGAGCATGCCGAAGAACACGCCGATGGTGCCGACGATCGCCTGGGCGATCATGCCGGGGCCGCCGGTGGACAGCAGGTTGGCGAAGATGAACGACGCGGAACCGAGGAACAGGCCCTCCAGCGCGGCGTAGCTCAGCACGATCGCCGGGTTGTCCTGCTTGCGCCCGAAGGTCGCGAACAGCACCATCCCGAGCCCGCCCAGGGCGCCGACCAGCAGGAACGGTGTGGCCAGGGCCAGGTTCTGGGCAACCAGGAAGTAGGTGACGACGGCGACGGCGCTCAGCACGGCCAGCGTCATCCCGGTCTTGGTGACGACGTCGTCGATGGTCAGCGGCCGGGAGACACCCGTCTGCCGCTGGTCGGGGTACTGCTGCGTGTGGGGGTCAGCCTGTACCGCTTGTGCACCGTAGCCGGCGGCTCCGGTACCGAATTTCGCGTATCCGCCCTGCTGCCCCTGCGGCAGCGATCGGAATACCGGGTTGCTGCTCTCGCGCACCGTCGGTTCCTTCCTGTGCTGTGAATTCGAATCGTGACGAACACTCAACGAGCGAGGTTCTCGGGAGGTTCCCACCTCGGTCGACGAACCATGTCCGCTTCCCAGGTCCTTCCCAGGAAACCTTACCCGGCCCTGACCTGACCCGGCGGACGATCTAGATTGCATGCGTGGACGAAAACGAGGATGTCCTAGTAACGGTCGACGGGCCGGTCGGCCGCATCACGCTCAACCGGCCCAAGGCGATCAACTCGCTGACCCATCACATGGTCGACCGGATCGGTGCGGCCCTCACGCAGTGGCAGGACGACGACGCGGTCAGCGCCGTGATCGTGGACGGCGCTGGCGAGCGCGGCCTGTGCGCCGGCGGCGACGTGGTGGCGATCTATCACAGCGCCAAGGCCGGCGGCGCCGAAGCCCGCCGGTTCTGGCACGACGAGTACCGGGTCAACGCCCGCATCGGCCGCTACCCCAAGCCCTACGTGGCGATCATGGACGGCATCACGATGGGTGGCGGCGTCGGCATCAGCGCCCACGGCAGCGTGCGGGTGGCCACCGACACGACCAAGATGGCGATGCCCGAGGTCGGTATCGGCTTCATCCCCGACGTCGGCGGGACCTTCCTGCTGGCGCGCACCCCCGGTCTGCTCGGACTGCACGCCGCTCTGAGCGGCGCCCCGTTCAGCGGGGCCGACGCCATCGCGATGGGGTTCGCCGACCACTTCGTGGCGCACGACCGGCTCGGCGCCTTCATCGCCACCGCCACCGCCGAGGGCCCGGACGCCGCCGTCGCGGCGCACGCCCAGGAGCCACCGGCGAGCCCGCTGCTGGAACAGCGCGACTGGATCGACCGCTGCTACGCAGGCGACACCGTGGCCGACATCATCGCCGCCCTGCGCGCCCACAACGACGACCAGGCGGCCCAGACCGCCGACCTGATCGCGTCGCGCTCCCCCGTCGCCCTGGCGGTCACACTGGAGGCGGTGCGCCGGGCGGGCACGGTGAGCAGCCTCGAGGAGGCGCTGTTCCAGGAGTTCCGGACCTCCTGCGCCTCGCTGCGCTCGCACGACCTGGTGGAGGGCATCCGCGCGCAGCTGGTCGACAAGGACCGAAACCCGCAGTGGTCGCCGGCGTCGCCGGCGGCGGTCACCGCAGCCGATGTCGAGGCGTACTTCGCCCCGGCCGAACCCGACCTGACGTTCGAGGACTAGCGAGGAGAACCACATGACGTCCCCAGCAGGCCCAGAGACCATCCTGGTCACCCGTGACGACCGGGTCGCCACGATCACGCTGAACCGGCCCAAGGCGCTCAACGCGCTCAACAGCCAGGTGATGACCGAGGTCACCACCGCCGCAGCCGAACTCGACGCCGACCCCGGCGTCGGGGCGATCATCATCACCGGAAACGAGAAGGCATTCGCCGCGGGCGCCGACATCAAGGAGATGGCGTCGCTGTCGTTCGCCGACGTGTTCGCCGCCGACTTCTTCGCCGCGTGGAGCAAGTTCGCCGCCACCCGCACCCCCACGATCGCCGCCGTGGCGGGTTACGCCCTGGGCGGCGGCTGCGAGCTGGCGATGATGTGCGACATCCTGATCGCCGCGGACACCGCGAAGTTCGGCCAGCCCGAGATCAAGCTCGGCGTGCTGCCGGGCATGGGCGGTTCGCAACGCCTGACCCGAGCGATCGGCAAAGCCAAGGCGATGGACCTGATCCTGACCGGGCGCAACATGGACGCCGAGGAAGCCGAGCGGGCCGGCCTGGTGTCGCGCGTCGTGGCTGCGGACACGCTGCTCGACGAGGCCAACGCGGTCGCCGCCACGATCGCCGGCATGTCGCTGTCGGCGGCGCGGATGGCCAAGGAGGCGGTCGACCGGTCGTTCGAGACGACGCTGACCGAGGGGCTGCTCTATGAACGCCGGCTGTTCCACTCGGCGTTCGCGACCGACGACCAGACCGAGGGAATGGCGGCGTTCACCGAGAAGCGAGCCCCGAACTTCACCCACCGTTAGGGTTCATGCGTGAGCGAACCGGGGACTGAGCAGAACGCACCGCAGGATCCCGCCGACGGGCCCGACACCGGGCCGAGCACGGGGTCGGCGGTCGCCACGTCCGACGAGCCCGGTCAGTCCCCGGCCGACGAGCAGCCCGAACGCACGCTGCCGTGGTGGCAGCGCCACTACACCTTCTTCGGCACCGCCGTCGGGCTGGTGTTCGTCTGGTTGTCGCTGACTCCGTCGCTGCTTCCCCGGGGGCCGCTGTTCCAGGGTCTGGTCAGCGGCGGCGCCGGCGCGGCCGGCTACATGCTCGGCGTGCTCGGGGTGTGGCTGGTGCGCTACATGCGCGGCAAGGACACCAGCCCGCCGGCACCGCGCTGGGCCTGGCTGGCCCTGATGGTGGTCGGCCTGATCAGCCTGGTCGGGATGCAGTTCTTCTTCCAGGTCTGGCAGAACGAGGTCCGCGACCTGATGGGGGTGCCGCATCTGCGGTGGTACAACTACCCGCAGGCAGCGGTCCTGGCGTTGATCGTGCTGTTCGTCCTCGTCGAGATCGGCCAGCTGGTGCGCAAGCTGGTGCTGTTCCTGGTCCGTCAGCTCGAGCGCGTCGCGCCGCGGCGGGTCTCGGGTGTGGTGGCGGTCGGCCTGGTGCTGGCGCTGACCGTGGCGCTGCTCAACGGTGTCGTCGCGCGGGTGGGGATGGACTGGCTCAACAGCACGTTCGCCGCGGTCAACGACGAGGACTCGCCCGACTCCCCCACCCCGACGACGACGCTGCGTTCGGGCGGCCCGGACTCGCTGGTGTCCTGGGCCTCACTGGGCCACCAGGGCCGGATCTTCGTCGCCGGCGGGCCGACCGTCGAGGAGCTCACCGACTTCAACGGCGAACCCGCCACCGAGCCGATCCGGGCGTACGCCGGCAAGGACGCCGGCGACGACATCCGCGAGACCGCGCAGATAGCCGCCCAGGAGTTGCTGCGCACCGGCGGCCTCGACCGCGAGGTGGTCGCGGTCGCCACCACCACCGGCACCGGCTGGATCAACGAGGCCGAGGCCTCGACGCTGGAGTACATGTACAACGGCGACACCGCCATCGTGTCGATGCAGTACTCGTTCCTGCCGAGCTGGATCTCGTTCATCGTCGACAAGGAGAACGCCCGCCAGGCCGGCCAGGCCCTGTTCGAGGCGGTCGACGAGCTGGTCCGCGAACGTCCCGAGGCCGACCGGCCCAGGCTGGTCGTGTTCGGTGAGAGCCTCGGCTCGTTCGGTGGCGAGGCGCCGTTCCTGAGCCTGGACAATCTGGTGGCCCGCACCGACGGCGCTCTGTTCTCCGGGCCGACGTTCAACAACACCATCTGGACCAATCTCACCGCGAACCGCGATCCGGGCTCGCCGATGTGGCTGCCGATCTACGACAAGGGCGAGAACGTGCGCTTCGTGGCACGCCCGGACAACCTGGGCCGACCCGACGACCCGTGGGGTGAGCCGCGGGTGGTCTACCTGCAGCACGCCTCCGACCCGATCGCCTGGTGGACGCCCGATCTGCTGTTCCGGGAGCCGGATTGGCTCAGGGAGCCCCGCGGTTACGACGTGTCGCCGCGGATGGATTGGATGCCGGTGGTGACTTTCCTGCAGGTGTCGGCCGACATGGCGGTGGCGGTCAACGTCCCGGACGGGCACGGGCACGTCTATGTCCAGGACGTGGCCAACGGCTGGGCAGCGGTGATGCAGCCCCCCGGCTGGACACCGGAGAAAACCGACCGGCTGCGTCCGCTGCTGCGCAGCGACGAGAACTCCTAGACCAGAACCTCTTTGAGGGCCTGATAGCCACCGATCACGTCGGTGCAGCGGGACAGTCCGAGGTCGTGCAGAGCCGCGGCCGCCAGGCTGGACGTGTAGCCCTGCGAGCACAGCACCACCCATTCGACGTCGTCGCCGACGGCCTGGGGCAGCCGGGCGTCGCTGGTCGGATCGCAGCGCCATTCCAGCACGTTGCGTTCGACGATCAGCGCGCCGGGCACCTGCCCCTCGGCGGCGCGCTGGGCGGCGGGGCGGATGTCGACGAGCACCGCACCGCGCCGCAGCGCCGCGGGAACCTGGTCGGCCCGAAGCCGGTTCAACCGGGCTCGCGCCCGGTCGAGCACCCCGTCGATCCGGCTGACCATCTAACCGGCCCCGGCGGCGCCGGTGAGCTCGGTGCGGCTGCGCCGCAGCGTGTTGCGCTCGGTGACGTCGTAATAGGACATCGCGGTCAGCGGCGGCGAGTAGGCGTGCACGCTCAGGGTCGGCGAGCTCAGGCCCGCGCTGTCCGGCGCCCACTCGATGTCGTGCACCCAGCCCAGCGGGAACCCGGCCTGGTCGCCGGCAACCAGCGGCCGGGAGCGCAGGCTCTTGCCGCCCCAGCGGGTTTCGCGCAACGCACCCGAAAGCACGGTCAGCGCACCCAGCGAACCACCGTGGTCGTGCAATTCGGTGCAGCGTTGCGGCACCCAGCTGATCAGCCAGACGTCGAGTTCGTCGTCGCCGTGCAGGCGGGCGAACCATCGCTCGTCGGCCGGCAGGCCGGCCTCCGGCAGCAGGTGGTCGTGCCGCCCGCCGAGCACCTCGTCGGCGAACCGGTCGGTGGTGTGCAGCAGGTCGGCTAGACGCAGGCGGGTGGGCAGAACGGATGCGGCGGGCATTGCGGGAACTCCAGGGACGAGACGAGGCGGTACGGGTTCGGGGTCGGCGTCAGGGCCGACAACACTCCACCCACCGGGCCACGTCGTTCACGCCGGACAGTGTTGCATAGATTGGCGGTATGCGCAGGTACCTTTTCTGCACCGCGACGGCTGCCGCGGTGGGCGTATGGCTGCTGAGCAGCTGTTCGTCCGACGCCGAGCGGGCGCCGGCCCCGGCTCCGAGCCAGGCGCCGGCCACCACGG
>NZ_JBSWXU010000202.1:0-7475 GCF_056160785.1 Mycobacterium sp. ABE4_509
GGGCGGGCGGCGGACAGGCGGCAGCGGCGGCGCCGGCAATGGCGGCGGTGTTCATGTCGGTTCCTCTTTCGGCGATCTCGAGTTCTACCCGCTTGAACCCGCAGCTCAACGGGTTGATTTCCGTTGGCGGGAATGGGCCGATCAGTGGCAGGATCTCGCGCACCCAGCCCTGTTCGAAGCCGACAACGCACTGGGAGACGACTTCGCCGCAATGATGTTGATGGCCGGCTGTGCTCAGTGAGCCCTCCCAACCACCTCCAAGACATCTGAGGATGATGTCCATTGCTGTAGCCTGTTGCCAATATAGGGTTTGCTGTGAGGGGGGAATGTGACGATTGCACGGGACCTGCTGTCGGTCGATCCGTCTGAGCTTCACCAGGCCGCCGGCCGCCTCGAGGTTCAGGCCAGCGAGTTTCTAGCCGCGCATCGGGCGGCGCAGTCACGGGCCAGCGGGGTTTGGCTGGGGTCGGGCACGGCGGCCGCCTCGTTGCCGGGATTGTTGGCGGCCTGGACGGCAGACACCACCCGGTTGGGCGCACAGTTCACCGAGCACGCGGACGGCCATCGCATTGCGGCAGAGGATTACGTGCGCACCGACACGCGCAACGGAGGCGTGATCGACCACGCTGCTCCTGCGCCGTAAGCGCGGTTCGTTGCGATGAACTTGCGGGAGCTGCGTGAGTGGCCCCCCGAGATCGCGGACCTCGCGGCAGCGACCCGCGAGGCCGCCGATACCCACGCCAACTCGGTCGATTTCTATCGCGCTCTCGTCAGTGGGTCGACCTGGGTCGGGCGCGGCGCCGATGCGGCCCGCGCAGCCATGTCGGCCAGCGCCGACGATCATGATGCGATCGCCGACGATCTCGACGCGGCCGCGACTGCTATGGACCGCGCTGGAGAACAGGCCGAGCTCGTCGCCGACGAGATCACACGCATCCTCGACGACGCCGCCGCGCCTCCCTATCCGGTGCAGATCGACCAGTACACCAATCGGGTGATCGCACCCAACACCGACTATTTGACCGATGAAGCGGCTGCCGAGGTCGCAGCCAAGGTCGCTGAGCTACAGGAACGTGTCGCTGCCGTGTTGGCGGCCGGCCGGCTGGTGGATACTGACCTCGCACTTGCGATTCGCACTGCTAGCCGCGTCCAGACCGAAGCACCCACCGATACTGCACGCTCATCGCCGGAGACGGTGCATTGGAACAGCTCGCCGGGCGGCCCGTGCCGGCATCTGTTCCATCAGAAGCTCCTGGAGCCGAGGCCGGGTCCGCCACACCACTGCCATTGGACCCCAGCAAGGTCGAGCAGTTCAAGAACACCGCACGCCAAATCATGCAGCGCAACGGGATTCCGGCCGAGCAGATCGAACGACGCCTCGACGCCTTGGTCGCTGCAGCACAGAAACCGCTGACTCCGTCCACCCCACCGAAGTCCACCGACAACGGCACGGGCCCCAGCGTCTCTGACGGATTCGCCGACGGCTGGTTCAACACCGAAGAACAACTCGAGAACCTCATCGGGGCCAACGGATGGGAAGAATTCAAAGACGCCTGGACCAACACAGCCAAGGGCGCCTGGCAACGAGTCACCCATCCCATCGACTCTTTGACCGAGGAAATCGAACATGCAACCAGATATCCCGGCCACTACGTCGGTGAACAACTCGGCGAGACGGCCCTCACCGCACCCGGCGCCCTCTTCGGCGGTGAAGCCGCCCTCGCCGCCCGCGCCGGCACCGCAGGGGCCATCCCCGACAACCTCATCGATCACCCAGCTGGCAGAGACCACGCCACCCCGGCGCCATCCGGTACTGCGTGGAGCCACCCCGGCCCCCTTGCGCCGGAATTAGATGCACCCCCGCCGCCGCTGACCTCGGGCTCGCCGCTATTCGACGACTACGCTCCAACTCCCCCGGGCCCGGAATTCACCAACCCCGATGGCGGGCTCCGCTACCCCGACGACAGTCTGCCCAGCAAGCCATATGCACTACCGGGCACCGTCATCGAAAATGCCGACCTCCCGCAGGGGACCGTGATCGACCGCTTCGGCTACCCCGGAGGGGCATACCTTTCCCCAGAAGGCGTTCCCTTCGCCGAACGAGCACTACCGCCAGACAGCGCCGCCAAACCCTACTATCAGTACGTCGTCGCCGACCCGTCCAAACTCCCACCAGGATGGCACATTGAGCAATCGCAGGCAGCACCCTGGTTCCACCAACCCGGCGGCGGCACCCAATACCGAGTTGTCGCACCGCCAGGCGTGGAGCCCTCAGTCGAGTCTCTACGTCAATCCGGCTATCTGAAGAGACTGGGTGAATAGATTGGCAGACTTCCAACGTCTCTCAAGAACCTGGACCGAGTGGTCAAACCGAATCGGAATGGCGAATGTCTACGTTTCCCGTGGCGAAGACGTCAACGACGTCACCTTTGCATCCGATGATCGATCATTCATCCTCAGAAATGTAAACGGTTGGTGGACAGTCGATGTCATCAACGACAGAGGCCGAAGATACAACGATGTAGCCAAATTTTCCACGTTCGAGCTTGCCGAGAGTTACCTGGTCTGGAGGTGGGGTTCCACGATGCGCGATGTGCTTGGTCTCAGCATCTTTGGGCCCGGACTGTATGCGTTGGGTCACAGCGCCGATGCAAAGGTAGTCCCGACCGAGAAGGACTGGATATTCGAGCTCCAGTCGAAGGCAGGCAGGGCCCGGCTATCGGAGCCGGACGCAACCATCTTCAGTCATCTGATGTCCATGACCGTGGATGAGGTTGAGCAAATGGTCAGGTCGGGAATCACCTAGCTCGCCCCGCACCCGGCGAATATGGGCCGTTCCGGACGATGTCCCGTCAGGCGACCTGCCCCTGAACGACAGGCAGGCCGGGATCGCTGGCAGCATCCAACGGGGACGGCTCGGCACCCGCGGCGATCAGGTGCGCGGCGAACGAGGCGATCATCGCACCGTTGTCGGTGCACAACCGCGGCCGCGGAATCCGCAACGTCATCCCGGCGGACTCACACCGTGCCCCCGCCAGTTCGCGCAGCCGCGAGTTCGCCGCGACCCCACCGGCAATCAGCAGCGTCGACACCCCCAGCTCCTGGGCAGCGCGCACCGCCTTGGCGGTCAGCACATCGGCAACGGCCTCCTGAAAACCCGCCGCGATATCGGCCTGCGCAGCGTCGGGATGGCGCTCGACGTACCGCGCGACCGCGGTCTTGAGCCCGGAGAAGCTGAACGCACGCGGATCGTCGCGCGGCCCGGTCATCCCGCGCGGGAAGACGATCGCCTCACGGGCACCCTCGCGGGCGAGTTCGTCGAGGACCCGCCCGCCCGGGTAGCCGAGCCCGAGCAGGCGGGCCACCTTGTCGTAGGCCTCTCCCGCGGCATCGTCGACGGTCGACCCGAGTTCGACGATCGGCTCGCCCAGCGAACGCACATGCAGCAGGTTGGTGTGCCCGCCGGACACCAGCAGCCCGATGCTCTCCGGCAGCGGGCCGTGATCGTAGACATCGGCGGCAAGATGGCCGCCAAGATGATTGACCGCGTAGAACGGCACCCCCCAGGCCGCCGCGTAGGCCTTGGCCGCCGCCACACCGACCAACAGTGCCCCGGCCAGACCGGGGCCGATCGTGGCCGCCACCACATCGGGCCGCGCGATCCCGGCGGCAGCCATGGCGCGGCGCATCGTCGGTCCCAGCGCCTCCAGGTGCGCCCGCGAGGCGATCTCGGGCACCACGCCGCCGAAACGCGCATGTTCGTCGACGCTGGAGGCCACCTCGTCGGCGAGCAGCGTGACGGTTCCGTCGTCGCTCAGTTCGGCGATTCCGACACCGGTCTCGTCGCACGAGCTCTCGATAGCCAGGATGATCATCGCGCCTCCCGCTTCATCGTGTAGGCGTCCGCGCCGCTGACCCGGTAGTAGCGCTTGCGCAGGCCGACCTGCACGAAGCCTTCACTCTCGTACAGCGCGATCGCCGGGGCGTTGTCGGTGCGAACCTCCAGAAAAATCGTTGCACCGTCGGCGAATTCGAGCAGGTCGTGCAGCAGCCCCCGACCGATACCCTGGCCCTGATAGGCCGGGTCGACGCCGATGGTGTGCACCTCGTACTCGTAGGGCTTACCGCGGCCCAGCCGGGCGATACCGGCATATCCGACCAGCTTGTCGTCCACCCGGGCCGCCGCGTAATGGTTGTGCTTGGCGGCCAGTTCGGCCAGGAACGCGCGCTCGGGCCACGGATCGTCGCCGTCGAACAACTGGGCCTCCAGCTCGGCGCAGCGGGCCGCGTCCCGCGGCGTCAGCGGACCGTACTGCGCGGCGCTCATCGTGACCCCGCTGACGGTTTGGCGTCGGGCCTGCGCAGATACAGCGGGACCAGCGGCTCGGGCTCACCATCCCAATCCGCCACGGCCGCAACAAGCCCGGCGGCACTCGGATACACCGCAGCCAGCCTGGGCAGCTCGAACAGTGCCGCGTGCTCGGGTGAGCCGGCCACCGCCGAGGCACCGGCAGGCACGTCGGCAGCGGCGCCGACCGCCGGACCCTCGACCCGAAGCCCGTCGCGATAGCGGGCCCAGTACACCTCGCGGCGGCGCGCATCGGTCACCACCAGAACCTCGCCCGTGGTGTCCACCGCGATCGCGTCGAGGCTGCACACGGCTCGCACCGGGATGCCGAGGGCGTGCCCGAACGCCGCGGCCGTCGCCATCCCGACCCGCAGCCCGGTGAACGGCCCGGGACCACAACCGACGACGACGGCATCGAGCCGGTCCACCGCGAGTTCGGCGTCTTCCAATGCACCGACGACGTTCGGGGTGAGCTGCTCGGCGTGGGCGCGTGCGTCGACGGTGACCCGTTCGGCGAGCACCTCGATGCCGGCGGCACCGGCGCGGACGACCCCCGCGGTCACCGCGGGGGTGGCGGTGTCGATCGCCAGCACCAGCCTGCTCACGGTGTGCTCCACTGCCAGATGGCGGTGCGGATGTCGGTGTCGGCGGCCCGCTCCAGCCGGATGTCGAGGTGGCGGTCGGAGAGCCGCTCTGCGACTCCTTCACCCCATTCGACGACGACCACCGCGTCGTCGAGGTCGGTGTCGAGATCCAGGGAGTCCAACTCGGAAAGCAGGTCCACCGCTGCCTCGTCCAGCAGCCGGTAGAGGTCCACGTGCACCATCGCCGGAGCGCCCTCCTGGCGCGCCCGGTGCACCCGCGCCAGCACGAATGTCGGCGAGATCACCGGGCCATCGACATCCATCGCCTTCGCGATCCCCTTGGCCAGTACTGTCTTTCCGGCTCCGAGCGGGCCGGACAACACGACCACGTCGCCGGCCCGCAGACCGCGGCCCAGCGAGGCTCCCAGCGCAATCGTGTCCTCGGCGGTGCGCAGCTCGGCGGTGCCCGCACGATCATCCATAGAGCCGCTCCCGCATCCGGCGGGTCAACGCCACCAGCTTCGACGGTGTCGCTCGCTCGACGAGCCGCACCAGCGCATCATCGATGACGTCCGGGCGCTCCAGCTGCACCAGATGCCCAGCCCCGCAGACGATCACCAGATGGGACTTCGCCAAGCCGTCGGCCATCTCCTGCGAGTACTCCATCGGGGTCAACAGATCGCGGTCCCCACAGGCCACCAACGTCGGCACCTTGCTCAGGGTCTCCAGTCCGGCGGTCTCGTCATGTGTCTCGAGGGCGTGCAGGAACTCCACCAGGGTCGCGACCGGCGTGTCGTGCATCATCTCCTCGGAGAACGCGCCGACGCTGCGGCTGATGCCGTGGTCGCCGTAGGAGGCGGCACGCAGGATCGGGCCGATCACCGAACGGGCCGCGCCCCGGCCCGCATGCACCGCTTGCGGTGCGTACCGCGCGGTGAACCGGACCGCCTCCAGGGCCGGATTGTTCAGGATCTCGCCCAGCGGTGAACGCGAAACCCCCTCCGCCGCAGAGGCGATCAGCGCTGCACCCACGATGCGGGTCGGGTAGCGCTGCGGATACTGACGGGCGTGCGACAGCACCGTCATGCCGCCCATCGAATGGCCGACCAGCACCACCGGCCCGCGCGGGGCCGTGACCGCCAGGACGCTTTCGAGATCCCGGCCGAGTTGCTCGACGGTGTAGGTGTCCGCTGGGGCCTCCCCCGACTGGCCGTGCCCACGCTGGTCGTAGAACACCATCCGGACCTGATCGCCCCACTGCTCACGGAGCCGGGCCCGCTGGAAATGGAACGAGCCCATCTGCAGGCAGAACCCGTGGGCGAACACCACCGTCAACCCGGCGTCCTGCGGCCCTACCTCGCGCACCGCCAGCGGCACCCCGTCCGGGGTGGTCACCACCGAACTGCGGTCGGCCTCGAGCAGTTCGAAGTCCTCGTGACGGTAGGGATCGTCCTCGCTGAACCTGCGGTGCAGCGACCGGGCCACCGAGAGACCGGCGGCGGTGCCCACGGCCGTCACCCCGGCCGCGCCGGCCAACCAGCCCGCGCGGCCGCTCACCGGGCCCGGCCTCCGCGGGTGTAGCTGCGCACGATGCGCCCTCGGGGGCTGGTGACCACCTCGTAGTTGATGGTGCCCAACAACTCGGCCCAGTCCTGCGCCGTGGGTTCACCGCCGGTACCCGGCCCGAACAGGATCGCCTGGTCACCCTCCGTCACGCCGGTGGGCCCCGGCCCCAGGTCGACGACGAACTGGTCCATGCACACCCGTCCGACGTTCGGGTAGCGCCGGCCGTTGATGGCCACCTGCATGCGATTGCTCAGGGAACGGAACACGCCGTCGGCGTAGCCCGCCGGGATCAGCGCCAGCGTGGTGTCCTGCGCGGCGGTCCAGGTGTGCCCATAGGACACGCTGTCTCCCGCGGCCACCGAACGCACCATCGCCACCGGGCACGTCACCGTCATCGCCGGGCGAAGCCCCATGTCACCGCGCTCGGGCACCGGGCTGAGCCCGTACACCGCCAGGCCCGGCCGCACCATGTCGAAGGCCAGATCGGGCCGGGTCATCGTGGCCGGCGAGTTGCTCAGGTGCACCACGTCGAAGGCCAGGCCGTGCTCGCGGGCCAGTGCCGCCCTGGCGGCCAGCCGGCGGGCCTGTTCGTCGTTGAAGGGGTGGTCGGGCTCGTCGCCGTGCGCCAGATGCGACATCAGCCCGCGCACCCGCACCGCGTCATCGGCGGCCGCCCGGCGCAGCGCGTCGAGGACGGCCGGGTAGTCGGACGCACCGACCCCGTTGCGGTTGAGGCCGGTGTCGGTCTTCACCGTGACCGTGGCCCGGCTGCCGGTGCGTGCCACCGCGTCGAGGACTTCGGCGACCTGGCGCGGCGAGGACACCGCCACCTCGACGCCGGCCTGCAGCGCCGGGCCGAAATCGGTGTCCGGCGGGTGCAGCCAGGCCAGCACCGGCGCGGTGATGCCGTCGGCACGCAGCGCAACCGCCTCGGCGACGGTGGCGACCCCGAGTTCGGCAGCGCCCGCGGCCAGCGC
>NZ_JBSWXU010000203.1:0-7191 GCF_056160785.1 Mycobacterium sp. ABE4_509
GGGCCGCGTGCCGGGCCCGGGCCGGGCGGCGCACGGCGGTCGCGCTCACGGCAGCACTTCCTGATACTCACGCAGGAACAGTTCCTCGAGTGAGGCCGGGGCCACCGTCAGCTCCTCGATTCCCAGGCCGGTGAGGTCGGACATGGCACGGTCGAGATCGGCGCGGTCCACCGAGAATCGCACCTGCCCATCCTCGAGGGTGAGGTCACGCACGTAGTCCGCCCGGCCCAGGCCGTGCGCATCGAAGCGGGTGCGGGCGGTGACGGTGGTGGCCATCAGGTGCCGCATCTGGGTCAGGGTGCCGGATTTGACGGTCCGCCCCGAGCGGATGATCGTCACTGTGTCGCAGAGCTTTTCGACCTCGGCGAGGATATGGCTGGACAGCAGCACCGCGGCGCCCTGGTCGGCGACCTCGCGAACGCAGTCCTGAAACCTCTGCTCCATCAACGGATCCAGGCCGGCTGTCGGCTCGTCGAGGATGAACAGCTCGCTGACCGTGCTGAACGCGGCGACGATCGCCACCTTCTGGCGGTTGCCGGTGGAATACGTCCTGGCCTTCTTGGTCGGGTCCAGTTCGAAGCGTTCGATGAGTTCGTCGCGGCGCCTGACATCCACCGCATCGCCGCGCAACCGTGCCAGGAAATCGATGGCCTGCATGCCGGTCAGGTTCGGCCAGATCGTGACATCGCCCGGCACGTAGGAAATCCTGCGGTGCAACGAGACCGCATCGCGCCACGGGTCGCCACCGAGCAGCCGCACGGTCCCGTGGTCGGCCCGCAGCAGCCCCAGCAGCACCCGGATGGTGGTGGACTTGCCCGCGCCGTTGGGGCCGAGGAAGCCGCTGACCCCGCCCGCCGCGACCTCTAGATCCAGGCCGTCGAGCGCCTTGGTGCGCCCGAACGACTTCGACAGCCCCTTGATGTCCACGGCCAGCGGGGCGCCGTCGGTGTCAGTCATCGTCAACTCCTTCTGCCGACGTGAACGGGACCCCAGCGGCGCGTTTGGCCAGAAACGCGTCGTACATCGTCGAGGTCGTCATCAGGCCGTTGGTGTAGAGCTCGAGGGCCGGCAGCACCATGTCCTCGCTGTAGTCGCGCAGGACGGCGCGCAGGTCCGAGGGGGTGTCGTGCATCTGCAGATACAGCAGGAAGCCGCCGCCGCCGGACATCGCCAGGAAGCGGGCCCGGGCGCGGGGGTCGGCGCTCGGCTTGATGGTGCCGGCGTGCACTCCTGCCTCGATGTACTGCTCGGTGTTGTCGATCATGGTGCGCCACATCGCTCGTGCCAGCTCGCCGCCGGTCTGCAGGCTGCGCGCCAGGTAGCCCATCATCGGGGCGTAGTCCTCGATCTCGGCCATCTGCGCGAACCAGGTCGCGGTATCGGTGGCCTGGACCGACTCGGTCTTGGTGGTCAGCACCGTCTCGGCGATGTACTCGTCGCAGGCTTTGCGCAGACCTTCTTTGGAGCCGAAGTGGTGGATCACCAGTCCCGGGCTCACCTCGGCCGCGGTGGCGATCGCCCGGACGCTGACCGCGAAGCCCTCGCGGCCGAACAGGTCGATGGCCGCGTCCCGGATCCGCGCTGCGGCGGTCAGATCGTTGCCTGAACGCACGTTCAATAGATTAAACGCGCATTCAGTCCGTGGTCAAGCAGCCGGCGAGAACCGGCCCGGATCAGTCGCGGACGGCGGCCAGCAGCCCGTCGCCGAGCGGGATCAGCACCGGGGTCAGCCGGTCGTCCTCGGCGATCAGGCGGGCGGCTTCGCGGACGGCGCTGACCTCGGCGTCGTTGGCCGACGCATCTCCGGCCCGGCCGCCGAGCGCGGCGCGGTGCACGATGACCGCACCGCCCTCCCGGAGCAGGCGTACGCCCTCGACCACGAACTGGGGTTGATCGGCGGGGTCGGCGTCGATGAAGACCAGGTCATAGCTCTCGTCGGCGAGCCGGGTCAGCACTTCCTGGGCGCGTCCGCTGATCAGCCGGGTGCGCCCGGGGCCGACCCCTGCCTCGGAGAACGCCTGCTTGGCGATGCGCTGATGCTCGGGTTCGACGTCGATAGTGGTCAGCACGCCGTCCTCACGCATGCCCGACAGCAGCCACAGGCCGCTCACCCCGGCGCCCGTGCCCACCTCGACCACCGCGCGCGCATCGGTCATCTTGGCCAGCACGCACAGCAGCGCACCGACCGCCGGGGTCACCGCACCCGCCCCGATGTCCACCGCCCGCTCCCGGGCGGCGGCCACGATGGAGTCCTCGGAAATCGATTGCTCGGCATGGGTGACGATCGCCTCGGCCTTGCTCGTCGGCGCCGCGGATTCGCCGGAGCCGGCCGCGGGCTCGTCGGTGCTGGCCATGCCCGCAGCGTAGAGCGAACCGCCGGTGGCCGGTGCCGCGACACGCCCGGCCCGAGCGGTCATAATTGCTGTGACGGAGACCCTGTTTGCGCTGGTTGGAAATGGGGTAACGAGCTTTCTCAGGAAATGTTCAGTTTGCTCATATGCCCGCCACACCACCGCGGGAGACGGTAGCCGCATGAGAGACGGCGCATCCAGCGCACGCCGCGACAGTTGGCGCCCGGGGAACAACTCCCCAGCGCGCCGCGTTGTCGATACCGAGCGGTCGTCCCACGACGACCGTTGCCCTCACGACCTGGAGGATCTGACGACCACGCAACCCGCATCCGCGACCCCGCCCGTTGCTGCCCCGGTCACCGCGCCCGTGTCCATGGCGCACCTCGAGCAGTTCACCGACGGTGAGTGGGTGGAGCCGGCCGACGAGATGACCGGAACGGCCGTCTTCGACGCGACCGGGGACATCGCTGCGATGCCGAGCTGGGACGAGCTGGTGCGCCAGCACGCCGATCGGGTCTACCGGCTGGCCTACCGGCTCTCGGGCAATCAGCACGACGCCGAGGACCTGACCCAGGAGACGTTCATCCGGGTGTTCCGGTCGGTGCAGAACTACCAGCCCGGAACCTTCGAGGGCTGGCTGCACCGCATCACCACCAATCTGTTCCTGGACATGGTCCGGCGGCGCGGGCGGATCCGGATGGAGGCGCTGCCCGAGGACTACGACCGGGTGCCCGCCGACGAACCCAACCCGGAGCAGATCTACCACGACTCGCGCCTCGGGCCGGACCTGCAGGCGGCCCTGGATTCGCTGCCCCCGGAGTTCCGCGCCGCGGTGGTGCTGTGCGACATCGAAGGTCTGTCCTACGAAGAGATCGGCGCGACCCTGGGGGTCAAGCTGGGCACGGTGCGCAGCCGCATCCACCGTGGTCGTCAGGCGCTGCGGGACTTCCTCGCCCGCCGCGACGCCGGCGAGCTGCAGTGGGAAGCCAGCCGCTCGGCCTGAGGTTTACGCGCTGACTCACAGCTTGGCGCGCTACATTCAAAGCAGCCTTGTCGAGCCGAGAGGAGTTGGACGATGTTCGATCACGAACGCTTCCGACGCGCCTTCTCCTGGCTGCCGGCGCACTTCGCATCGCAGAGCGATGCCCCGGTCGGACCCCGCCAGTTCGGGTCGACCGAACACCTTTCGACCGAGGCGATCGCCGCGTTCGTCGACGGCGAACTGCGTATGAGCGCGCATCTGCGCGCCGCGCATCATCTGTCGTTGTGCGCCGACTGCGCAGCCGAGGTCGACGCGCAGCGGCAGGCCCGCGCGGCGTTGCGCGATTCGTGCCCGGTCGACATGCCGAGCTCTTTGCTGGGGTTGTTGTCGCAGATCCCCAACCGTTCACCGGTCGAGCCTCCGGAAGCCGTCGACGCGCCGCAGTTAGCTGACGACGCACGGCGCGCTCGCCGCAAGCGCCGGTAGGGTGGAAGCGGATTCTTTAGAGCGATGTGCGTCGGCGATAGCTGACGCCCTGATGGACGGTTTTCGAGAAGGGCAATAACGGGTGAGCAATCTGGACCAGACCGGCCGGGATCGTCTCGAGCCGCGCCCCGTGTCCCGTCCGCCGGTGGACCCGGCGGCCCAGCGCGCATTCGGCAGGCCGGCAGGCGTGGAGGGCTCCTTCCTGGACGCCGAGTCGCACGCCGACCAGGGTGAGTACACCCCCCAGGACCAGGCGCCCGACCCGGTGCTCGCCGAGGCGTTCGGCCGCCCGAACCCCGGAGCCGACTCGTTGCAGCGCCATCCCACCGACGCCGGCGCCCTGGATGCCGACCGCGACGGCGGCGCAGCCGACGTCGACGACCCGTGGCGCAATCCGGGCGCACCCGTGGGTCTGGGCACCCCGGCTCTGGCGCCCAGCGCGCCCGTCACCCCGCCCGCTCCGGTAGGCAAGCTCGGTGTCCGCGACGTGCTGTTCGGCGGCAAGGTCTCGATCGCCGCGCTGGTGGTGCTCGGCATCGTGGCGCTGGTCATCGGTGTCGCCGGCGGATGGGTGGGACGCACCACCGCCGAGGTGGTCCAGGCTTTCACGACGTCGAAGGTCACCCTGGAGACCAGTGACAACCCCGAGGTGCACGGCGGGCCGTTCGCCGAGGTCGCCGCCGCGGTGGCCGACTCGGTGGTGACCATCGAGGCGACCAGCGACACCGAGGGATCGCAGGGTTCCGGCGTCGTCGTCGACGAGCGCGGCTACGTGGTGACCAACAACCACGTGATCTCCGAGGCGGCGAGCAACCCCAGCCAGTTCCAGATCGCGGTGGTGTTCAACGACGGCACCGAGGTTCCCGCCAACCTGGTCGGCCGCGACCCCAAGACCGACCTGGCGGTGCTCAAGGTCGACAACGTCGACAACCTGACCGTGGCCCGGATGGGCGATTCCGACAAGCTCACCGTCGGTGAAGAGGTGATCGCCGCCGGCGCCCCGCTCGGGCTGCGCAGCACCGTCACCCACGGCATCATCAGCGCGCTGAACCGCCCGGTGCCGCTGTCGGGCGACGGCTCGGACACCGACACCGTCATCGACGGTGTGCAGACCGACGCGTCGATCAACCACGGCAACTCGGGCGGCCCGCTGATCAACATGAGCTCCGAGGTCATCGGCATCAACACCGCGGGCAAATCGCTGTCGGACAGCGCCAGCGGCCTCGGCTTCGCGATCCCGGTCAACGAGGTCAAGCAGGTCGTCGAGACCCTGATCGAGGACGGCAAGATCGCGCATCCGACCCTCGGGCTGACCGCCCGCTCGGTGAGCAACGACCTCGCCAAGGGCGCGCAGATCGCCAACGTCAACGCCGGCGGGCCCGCCGAGCAGGCCGGGATCATGGAGAACGACGTCGTGGTGAAGGTGGGTGACCGTACCGTCGCCGACGCCGACGAGTTCGTCGTCGCCGTGCGGCAACTCAAGATCGGGGAACCGGCGCCCATCGAGGTCGTCCGCGAGGGGCGCAACGTGACGCTGACGGTGACCCCCGGCGCGGACACCAGCACCTAGTCATGTTCGCCAACGTCGGCTGGGGCGAGATGGTGGTCCTGGTGATCGCCGGTCTGGTGATCCTCGGGCCGGAGCGGCTTCCCGGGGCCATCCGGTGGACCGCCGGGGCGGTCAAACAGGCGCGTGACTACCTGACCGGCGCGACCAGTCAGCTCCGTCAGGACCTCGGTCCGGAGTTCGACGACCTGCGCGAGCCGTTGTCGGAGCTGCAGAAATTGCGCGGGATGACCCCGCGTGCGGCGTTGACCAAACACCTGCTCGACGGCGACGACTCGATCTTCACCGGCAAGTTCGACGCGACGGACGCCGGCACACCCGAGAAACCGCAGTCCGGGCCCGGTCCGGGGGCTGCTGCCCCCGGCGCGCCGGCACAGCCGGGCAAGCCCGCGGCGCAGACACCGTTCGACACCGACGCCACCTAGAGGACCGGGTCGCCCGGGTCGCCCGGTCGCCGCGGCGGCCGATCCCGCCGAACTCGCATTCCGGCAGAAGAAGTGCGAGTGCAGCGCGGCCGGAATGCCGTTTCGGCGGTGGTGCGGTCAGCGACCGGCGGGATCGAGCCCGAGAGACATGCCGGCCAGACCACGCTTGCGGCTCGACAGGGCGTCGGCCACGCCGTGCAGTTCCTTGCCCGCCGGCGAGTCCGGTGCGCTGAGCACCAGCGGGACACCGGTGTCGCCGGCGCCCACCAGTTCGGGATCGAGCGGCACCTGGCCCAGCAGCGGAACCTCCGCGCCCACTGCCCGCGACAGGCTCTCGGCGACATGGCGGCCGCCGCCTTCGCCGAACATCTTGATCACCGGTCCGTCGACCATGTTCTCGACGACCCCCGCGATGCGCTGGCGCGTCTGCAGCGCGATCGCGCCGGCGCGCTCGGCCACTTCGGCGGCCGCCATCTGCGGCGTCGTCACGACCAGGATCTCCGCACCGGGGATCAGCTGCGCCACCGAGATCGCGATGTCACCGGTTCCGGGCGGCAGGTCCAGCAGCAGGACGTCGAGGTCGCCCCAGTAGACGTCGGCGAGGAACTGCTGCAACGCGCGGTGCAGCATCGGGCCCCGCCACACCACGGGGGTGTTGCCCTGGGTGAACATCGCGATGGAGATGACGCGCACGTCGTGGGCGATCGGCGGCAGGATCATCGAGTCGACCTGGGTGGGGCGCTCGGTGGTGCCCATCATCCTGGGCACCGAGTGCCCGTAGATGTCGGCGTCGAGGAGGCCGACGGACAGTCCGCGGGCGGCCAGTGCGGCAGCCAGGTTCACCGTGATGCTGGACTTGCCGACGCCGCCCTTGCCGGACGCCACGGCGTACACCCTGGTGAGCGAGCCCGGCTGGGCGAACGGAATGACCGGCTCCCGGGAGTCGCCGCGCAGCTGTTTGCGAAGTTCGGCGCGCTGCTCGTCGTTCATCACGTCGAGGCTCACCCGGACCGAGCCGGTGCCGGGAACGTCGCTGGCGGCGCGGGTGACCTGATCGGAGATCTCGGTCTTCTTCGGGCATGCGGCGGTGGTGAGGTAGATCTCGACGTGCACCGACCCGTCGGCCTCGACGCTGACGTCCTTGACCATGCCCACATCGGTGATCGGGCGACGCAGTTCGGGGTCGATCACCTTGGTCAGCGCCGAGCGCACCGCGGCTTCCAGGTCATGCGGAGTAGACATCACGGTCGAGTCTAGGCCGCAGGTGGGGGCTGACCCCAAAACGGGCAGACGCCCGAGTTCAGCCGAGCGGTCCGGGCGCCGGGCCCAACGCGGGTGCCGGTCCCGGCGCGGGTCCGGGTGCGGCAGGCATCCCGGGCG
>NZ_JBSWXU010000204.1:0-7185 GCF_056160785.1 Mycobacterium sp. ABE4_509
GCGTTGGGGCACATCGCCGAGCTGGCCGGGCGCCACCGCTACGAGACCGCGGCACGCCTGCGGGACCGCACCGCCGACACCGTCGACGTGCTGTCGCGCGGTCAGCGGCTGCGCGCCCTGACCGCGGTCACCGAACTGGTGGCCGCGCGGCCGGACGGAGCCCGGGGCTGGCACCTGGCCGTGGTTCGGCACGGACAGCTGGCCGCGGCCGGCACGGCACCGCGCGGGGTCCCGCCGATGCCGGTCGTCGACGCGTTGTGCGCGGGTGCGCAGTCGGTGCTGCCTGCGGCCGGCCCACTGGGCGGCGCGCTGGTGGAGGAAACGGCACTCATCGCACGCTGGCTGACCGCACCGGGAGTGCGGATCGTTCGGTCCGAACCCGGCTACTGCTCCCCGGTACACGGCGCCGGGCGGTTCGCGGCGTGGTCGGCCTCGGCCCGGTCGGCCAGGCTGGCCGCCGAGCAATTGACCACAGCCTCCTCAGAGCTGCTGGCTGAACCGCACCCACCGCGCGAGCAGCTGCTCGGCGGCACCCGAGTCGATCGCCTCGGCGGCACGGGCCAGCCCGGACTCCCACGCCGGCACCCACTGGGCGTCGCTGGATAGTCCGGCGTGGGCGACCAGCGCCCCCGCCGCGTTCAGCACGACGGCGTCGCGGACCGGCCCCGCCGCGCCTGCGAGCACAGCCCTGGCTTCCGCGGCGTTGGCCTCGGCGTCACCGCCGACCAGCGCCGAGATCTCCGCCCGGGCGAACCCGAAGGCGGCCGGGTCGAAGGTCAGCCGCTCCACCGTGCCCGCCTGCACCCGCCAGATGGTGCTCGTCGTGGTCGTCGTCAGCTCGTCGAGACCGTCGTCGCCGTGCACGACCAGCACACTGGAGCCCCGGGCGGCGAACACCCCGGCCATCACCTCGGCCAGGTCCGCCCACGCGCATCCGATCAGACCGGCCCGCGGCGTGGCCGGATTGGTGAGGGGGCCGAGCAGGTTGAACACCGTCGGCACCCCGATCTCCCGGCGCACCACCCCGGCGTGCCGGTAGGACGGATGGAACTGCGGCGCGAATGCGAACCCGATGCCGACCTCGGCGACACACCGCGCGACGTCGTCGGGGCCCAGATCGATGCGCACACCGAGTGCCTCGAGGGTGTCGGCACCGCCCGACAGCGACGAGGCGGCGCGATTGCCGTGCTTGATCACCCGGACACCCGCCGCGGCCACCACGATCGCGGCCATCGTCGACAGGTTCACCGTGTTGGCGCCGTCACCGCCGGTGCCCACCACGTCGACCGTGTCGGTGCCGATGGCGTCCGTCGGCACCCGGCGGGCGTGTTTGAGCATGATGTCGGCGAGTTCGGTGACCTCGGCGGCGGTCGGGCGCTTCATCCTCATCGCGACGCCGAAACCGGCGATCTGGGCGGGGGTCGCGGTTCCGGTCATGATCTGGTCCATCGCCCAGGCGGCCTGGCCTGGTTCGAGGGCCTGGCCGAGGGTCAGACGTCCGAGAATCTGGGGCCATGTCGAGGCAGTCACGACGGCGATGCTCCCACGTCAGCGGGGAACTTCCCAACGCTCGTACCCGACACATTTATGACCAAAACCATCCCCGGGTGGAGTTCGCCAACTACAAAGCGTCATACTTGCTCCTGTGACGAGCGCTGTAGGGACCTCGGGAACCGCCATCACATCGCGCATTCATTCGCTGAACCGGCCCAACATGGTCAGTGTCGGCACGATCGTCTGGCTTTCCAGTGAGTTGATGTTCTTTGCTGGGCTGTTTGCGATGTACTTCACCGCACGCGCTCAGGCCGACGGTGTGTGGCCTCCCCCACCGACCGAGCTGAATCTGGCTCTGGCGGTGCCGGTGACGCTGGTGCTGATCGCGTCGTCGTTCACCTGCCAGATGGGCGTGTTCGCCGCCGAGCGCGGCGACGTCTTCGGGCTGCGGCGGTGGTACACGCTGACCTTCGCGATGGGCCTGTTCTTCGTCCTCGGTCAGGCCTACGAGTACGTCCACCTGGTCGAGCACGGCACCACCATTCCGGGCAGCGCCTACGGCACCGTCTTCTACCTGGCCACCGGATTCCACGGCCTGCACGTCATCGGCGGCCTGATCGCGTTCGTGTTGCTGCTGGCGCGCACCCGGATGAGCAAGTTCACGCCGGCCCAGGCCACCGCCGCGATCGTGGTGTCGTACTACTGGCACTTCGTCGACATCGTGTGGATCGCACTGTTCGCCGTCATCTACTTCGTCCGATGATCGGCTCACCGATGCGTCCGATGATCGGCTCACCGATGGGTCCGATGAGAAGGGGTTCGATGCGAAAGAAGGCACCCGCAGCCGACCGGCCGCCCTCAGTGAAGCGGCGCCGGCTGCGCCGACGCCTGTCGGGAGCGCTCCTGCTCGCGATCGGGCTGGGGATCGCGGGCGGGCTGGCCGCCACGCTCACGCCGGCGCCGCAGGTCGCGGTCGCCGACGAGTCGGCCTCGGCGATGCTGCGCGCCGGCCAGGAACTCTACGACACCTCCTGCGTGACCTGTCACGGCATCAACCTCCAGGGTGTCGCCGATCGTGGCCCGAGCCTCATCGGCGTCGGTGAGGCCGCGGTGTACTTCCAGGTCTCCACCGGCCGGATGCCCGCCATGCGCGGCGAGGCGCAGGCCCCGCAGAAGCCGCCCCAGTTCGACCCCGCCCAGATCGACGCGCTCGGCGCCTACGTCCAGGCAAACGGCGGCGGTCCGGTCGTCCCGCGTGACGAGGACGGCAGCGTCGCCGAGGAATCGCTGCTCGGCAGCAATGTGGCGCGCGGCGGCGACCTGTTCCGGCTCAACTGCGCGTCCTGCCACAACTTCACCGGTAAGGGCGGCGCGCTGTCCTCCGGCAAGTACGCACCGGATCTGGGCGGGGCCACCCCGTCCCAGATCTACACCGCGATGCTGACCGGCCCGCAGAACATGCCCAAGTTCTCCGACCGTCAGCTCAACGCCGAAGAGAAGCGCGACATCGTGCGCTACGTCCGGGAGTCGGCCGAGACCCCGTCGCCCGGCGGCCTCGGCCTCGGCGGCTTCGGCCCCACCTCCGAGGGCATGGTGGCGTGGATCGTTGGAATGGTGGCGATCATCGCCGCCGCTCTCTGGATCGGAGCACGCGCATGAGCGAGAAGAACACTCCTGAACCGACCGAGGCCGAGCTGGCCGCGATGTCGCAGGAAGAGCTCCTGGAACTCGGCGGCAAGCTCGACGGTGTCGAGATCGTCTACAAGGAGCCGCGCTGGCAGGTTCCCGACACCAAGGCCGAGAAGCGCGCCGAGCGCACCGTGGCCTTCTGGTTGTTGCTGGCCGGGTTCTCGGGCCTGGCGCTGCTGCTGGTCTTCCTGTTCTGGCCCTGGGAGTACAAGGGCTGGGGCGAGCCGGGCGAGTTCCTGTACACGCTGGCCACCCCGCTGTACGGCCTGACGTTCGGGCTCTCGGTGCTGGCGATCGGCATCGGCGCGGTGATGTACCAGAAGAAGTTCATCCCCGAGGAGATCTCGATCCAGGAGCGCCACGACGGCCGCTCCCCCGAGCTGCACCGCAAGACCGTCGCGGCCAACCTCGGCGATGCGCTGGACGGCTCGACCATCAAGCGCCGCAAGCTGATCGGTTTGTCGCTCGGCATCGGGATGGGCGCATTCGGTGTCGGCACGCTGGTGGCGTTCATGGGCGGGCTGATCAAGAACCCGTGGAAGCCCGTCGTTCCGACGGCCGACGGCATGAAGGCGGTGCTGTGGACCTCGGGCTGGACCCCCCGGTTCGAGGGCGAGACGATCTACCTGGCCCGCGCCACCGGCCGGCCCGGCGAGTCCCCGTTCGTCAAGATGCGCCCCGAGGACATCGACGCCGGCGGCATGGAGACGGTGTTCCCGTGGCGTGAGTCCGACGGTGACGGCACGACCGTCGAGTCCGAGCACCACATCTTCGAGATCGGGATGGGCGTGCGCAACCCGGTGATGCTGATCCGCATCAGGCCGGTGGACATGCCGAAGGTGATCAAGCGCCAGGGCCAGGAGAGCTTCAACTTCGGCGAGCTGTTCGCCTACACGAAGGTGTGCTCGCATCTGGGCTGCCCGTCGTCGCTCTACGAGCAGCAGACCTACCGCATCCTGTGCCCGTGCCACCAGTCCCAGTTCGATGCGCTGGAGTTCGCCAAACCGATCTTCGGCCCGGCCGCACGCGCTCTGGCGCAGCTGCCGATCACGATCGATCAGGACGGATACCTGGTCGCCAACGGCGACTTCGTCGAACCTGTCGGACCGGCCTTCTGGGAGCGCAAGTCATGAGCCCACGTCCAAGCCCCGCAGAGATCGCCGCGAAACAGGGTGATGCGATCGATTCGCGCTACCACCCGTCGGCAGCGGTCCGCCGTCAGCTGAACAAGGTATTCCCGACGCACTGGTCGTTCCTGCTGGGCGAGATCGCGATGTACAGCTTCATCGTGCTGCTGATCACCGGTGTCTACCTGACGCTGTTCTTCGACCCGTCGATGGCCCACGTCACCTACGACGGTGTCTATCAGCCTCTTCGCGGCGTCGGCATGTCCCGCGCCTACGAGACCGCCCTGGACATCAGCTTCGAGGTGCGCGGCGGCCTGTTCGTGCGCCAGGTCCACCACTGGGCCGCGCTGCTGTTCGCCGCGTCGATCATGGTCCACCTGGCCCGCATCTTCTTCACCGGCGCGTTCCGCCGCCCGCGCGAGGCCAACTGGATCATCGGCTCGCTGCTGCTGATCCTGGCGATGTTCGAGGGCTTCTTCGGCTACTCGCTGCCCGACGACCTGCTCTCCGGCACCGGCCTGCGCGCCGCCCTGTCGGGCATCACCATGGGCATCCCGCTGGTCGGCACCTGGATGCACTGGGCGCTGTTCGGTGGGGACTTCCCCGGCGACATCATCATCCCCCGGCTCTACGCACTGCACATCCTGCTGATCCCGGGGGTCATCCTGGCGCTCATCGGGGTCCACCTGGCACTGGTGTGGTTCCAGAAGCACACCCAGTTCCCCGGACCGGGCCGCACCGAGACCAACGTCGTCGGCGTGCGCGTGATGCCGGTGTTCGCGGTCAAGTCCGGCGCGTTCTTCGCCGTCACCGTCGGGATCCTGGGCCTGATGGGCGGTCTGCTGCAGATCAACCCGATCTGGAACCTCGGGCCGTACAACCCGTCGCAGGTGTCTGCGGGTAGTCAGCCCGACTTCTACATGATGTGGACGGACGGCCTGATCCGATTGTGGCCGGCCTGGGAGTTCTATCCGTTCGGGCACACCATCCCGCAGGGTGTCTGGGTCGCGGTCGGCATGGGACTGATCTTCGCGCTGCTGATCGCCTACCCGTTCATGGAGAAGAAGTTCTCCGGAGACGATGCACACCACAACCTGTTGCAGCGGCCCCGGGACGCCCCCACCCGCACCGCGGTGGGCGCGGCGGCGATCGCCTTCTACATCCTGCTGACCTTCGCCTGCATGAACGACATCATCGCGCTGAAGTTCCACATCTCGTTGAACGCGACGACGTGGATCGGCCGCGTCGGCATGGTGCTGCTGCCCGCGATCGTGTACCTGGTGACCTACCGCTGGGCCGTCGGGCTGCAGCGCAGCGACCGCGAGGTGCTTGAGCACGGCATCGAGACCGGCATCATCAAGCGGCTGCCGCACGGCGCCTACGTCGAGTTGCACCAGCCGCTGGGACCGGTCGACGAGCACGGCCATGCGGTTCCGCTGGAGTACCAGGGTGCTGCACTGCCCAAACGGATGAACAAGCTGGGATCCAGTGGCGCACCGGGCTCCGGCAGCTTCCTGACCGGCGATCCGCTCTCCGAAAATGACGCACTAACCGAGGCGGCACACGCCGCCGAGCACCGGGCCATCACCGCGCTGCGCGAGCACCAGGAGCGCACCAGTTCGGGCAATGGTTCCGCGGATTCCTCGAACGGCTCGTCGAACGGTCACCACTGAGAAGTCCGCTACACCCCTGAACTGAGCCGCCTCGGCCGGACCTGGCCGGGGCGGCTCAGTCGTTCTCAGGGGCTTTCTCGGGCCTTCTCAGAGGCTCTCGGGGTGCCCGCCGTGCCCGGGCCGCCCGCTCAGTCCTCGTCGTGGACGGCGCCGAGGTCCCGCAGGAAGTACCAGACGATGGCTCCCATACCGACCGTGACCACACCGGCCAGACCGTACAGAACCCAGGCGACGACTTCGGTGTGCACCGCCATCAGGTAGGTCGCCACTCCGGTCAGCAGCGTGGCCACCCCCATCGCGCAGAACATGGCCACGCCGAAGCGCAGGAACGTCTGGTCGACGACCGGCGACACGCTCGACTGCGGTGCGGAGCGCAGCAGGCGCGGCAGCGGGCCGCTGGCCTCCGCGGTGGCCCCCGGGGCGGCCGCCCTGAACTTCTCGGTGGGCGCATCCGGCCCCGGTTGCGGCTCCGACTCTTTCGGGCCTCCCGACGTCGCGGTGGGTTCCTCCTCGTCGTCCGGTTGCGGCGCAGATCCCGACCCGCCGTCCTGCGCGGCGCGGCGGGCACGCAGCAGCAGCGGCACCGCGGCGATGATCACCGCCGCGGACACGCCGATGACGGCGTAGAGGAACCATGGTGTGCCGGAATCACCGGACTCGGTGCGGCCGCCGGCCAGGTCGACCAGAGCCACGGTGGCGGCCACGCCGGCGCCGAGTGCGGCCAGCCAGACCGCCGCGCACCCGGCGAGCAGGATGCGGTCGGTGCGGTCGAGGGCGGCCACGTCGAAACCCTGGCCCGGTCGGTCGGCGTTCTCGGTGCTGTTCGTCATCTGCCTCTTCTGCCACCTAGCAACTGGTCTGTGCGGCGTTATTGGTGTTGGAGGACAGCACCGTTCCGTCGCTCGTCGTGATCGAGCAGTTCAACTTGCTGACCAGGAAGAGGCTGGAGGCCTGTACCGAGCCGACCTCGGACTGCGAGATCGGGGTGACCGTCAGCGACCACGGGATGTAGACGTTGCGCTGGGTGCGGCTGCGTCCGGACGCGTCGATGTAGGTGACGGTGATGATGTCGCCGGGCGCCTTGGTGCCGGTCACCGAGTAGGTCACCTGACGCGGGGCCGCCCGCGTCGTGGTCGGCGGCGGGGGCGCCTCTGTGGTGGCCGGTGGGGGCGGCGGCTCCTCGGTGGGGGCCGGTGGTGGCG
>NZ_JBSWXU010000205.1:0-7162 GCF_056160785.1 Mycobacterium sp. ABE4_509
GCCGCGCAGCGGCCGCTCGCGGGCGCAGGCGCCGGCCGCCTCCTGACTCAGCGCGGCGCGATCACCGGCGGCAGGTGGGCGCGCACCGGTGGCACCGTCGCGTCGAATCGCTGAACCTCGACCAGGACGTGCGCCCCGGTGCAGCCCTGGGCCAACGACGACGTGCCGGCATCGTCGGTGAGCATGTTGGGATTGCCGTGCAGGCACATGGTGTCCGGATCCGCCGGGTCCTGCGGGTCGAACCACGCCCCCGTGGCCAGCTGGACCACCCGCGGTCGCACGCCGGCGTCGAGCACGACACCGGCCAGGCAGGCGCCGCGGTCGTTGAACACCTGCACCACGTCACCGCCGGCCAGGCCGCGTTCGGAGGCGTCCGACGGATGCATCCGGATCGGTTCTCGGCCGGCGACTTTCGAGTTCTGGCTGGCCGCACCGCCGTCGAGTTGGCTGTGCAGCCGCGAGGCCGGCTGGTTAGCCAGCAGATGCAGCGGATACTGCGCGGCGCGCGCTGCGCCGAGCCATTCGGACGGTTCGAACCAGGTGGGATGGCCTGAACAGTCGGGATATCCGAAGCCGGCGATGTCGGCGGAGTAGATCTCGATGCGCCCGCTGGGGGTCGCCAGCCGGTGATGCACCGGGTCGGCGCGGAATTCGGCCAACAACGTCAACCGCTCCTGGGTGGGCAGGCGCAGCCGCCCCCGAATCCAGAACTCGCCGAACGGCGGCACCTCGAAATCCAGCCCGGCGGACCATGTCTGATAGATGTGCTCGAGCCACTGCCGGGCGGTGCGGCCTTCGGTGAACTCGTCCTCGACACCCAGCGCGCGGGCCAGCGCGCTGAAGGTCTGGTAGTCGTCGCGCGCGTGTGCGTAGGGCTCGGTGAGTTTGGGCATCGCCATCAGAACCGGATCGTTGGCCGACCCCGAGAAGTCGTCGCGTTCGGCGAACGTGGTTGAGGGAACCACGATGTCGGCGTGTTTGGCCATCGCGGTCCAGTACGGGTCGTGCACCACGACCGTATCCGGGCGGCCGAGTGCGCGGCGCAGCCGGGGAATGTTCTGGTGGTGGTGGAACGGGTTGCCGCCGGCCCAGTAGACGAGCTTGATGTCCGGATAGTTCAGCCGCTGGCCGTTGTAGTCGAACGGTTCGCCGGGGCGCAGCAGCATGTCGCTGACGGCGGCGACCGGAATGAACGAACGGACGCGGTTGATGCCCTGGGGCAGCCGCGGCAGAGCGCACCGCAACGGCGGCAGGCCGGGTTCGTTCATCGAGCCGTAGCCGTGCCCGAATCCCGCTCCGGGTAGCCCGATCTGGCCCAGCATGGCGGCCAGGGTCATCCCCATCCACGGGGCCTGCTCGCCGTGGCGGGTCCGCTGCAGCGACCAGCTCACCGTGACCAGCGTGCGGCCGGAGGCCATCCGGCGGGCCAGCGCTGCGAGCGCGTCGGGTTCCAGCCCGCAGATCGGCGCGGCCCACCGGGGCGATTTGGGCACGCCGTCGGTCTCACCGAGCAGATAGCGTTCGAATTCGTCGTAGCCGGTGCAGTAGCGGGCCAGGAACTCGCGGTCGGCCAGCGACTCGGTGGCCAGCACGTAGGCCAGCGCCAGCATGATCGCCACATCGGTGCCGGGTACCGGCGCATACCAGGTGCACTCACCGTCGGCGTCGTCGCGCAGGGGTGAGATCGAGACCAGGTGCCCACCGCGCTCCCGGAAGCGGCGCAACGCGTCGGGAGCCGGGTGAGCGGTCGTGCCGCCGTGATTGACGCCGGTGTTCTTCAGCGCCATCCCGCCGAAACACACCAGCAGATCGGTGTGCTCGACGATCACGTCCCAACTCGTGGAGCGCTTGAACAAGTCGTCGTGGGTGCCGACCACCCGAGGCATGATCACCCCGGTGGCGCCCAGGCTGTAGGAGTGGCGCGAATAGGTGTAGCCGCCCAGACAGTTCAGGAAGCGGTGCACCTGGCTCTGGGCGTGATGGAAACGTCCCGCGCTCGACCAGCCGTACGAGCCGCCGTAGACGGCGGCGTTGCCGTGCCTGTCGACGACCCGGCGGAGTTCTGTTGCGAGCAGTTCGACGAGTTCGTCCCAGCTGACGGTGACGAACTCGTCGACACCCCGGCCGGCAGTCGGACCGGGACCGCCTTCCAGCCAGCCCCGGCGTACCGCCGGTGCGGTGATGCGTGACCGGTGTCGCACCGAGCCGACGAGGTTGCCCAGCGCGGGGGAGGGGTCGGTGTCGCCGTCGATCGGGTTCACCGCGCTCAGATCGCCGTCGGCGACGGTGGCGGTGAACGCCCCCCAGTGCGTCAGGCTGCTCGCGGCTCGGGGCACGGCCGGAAGTCTACGGGCCCGGGTGCCGAGCACGGCCGGCTCGATCAACCATCCGGTTGGATGGGGTAGGTTGGCGGCGAGTTCTGCACACGTCTGCAGCCAGAATCCGTACCGACTATGGAGGACATGGAGGACATCGCCATGGGCCTGGAAACCGAGAAGTCGACCCCCGTCGTCGCCTACCAGCGCACCCTGTTCGAACCCGAGCACGAGTTGTTCCGCGAGTCGTTCCGGGGCTTTCTCGAGCGCCATGTGGCGCCGAATCACGAACAGTGGGAGGCCGACAAACTGGTCGACCGCGGGGTGTGGCTGGAGGCGGGCAAACAGGGCTTCCTGGGCATGGCGGTGCCCGAGGAGTACGGCGGCGGCGGCAACCCCGACTTCCGTTACAACACCATCGTCACCGAGGAGGTCACCAAAGGCCGCTACAGCGGGTTGGGCTTCAGCCTGCACAACGACGTCGCCGCGCCTTACCTCATCCGGCTGGCCACCGAGGAGCAGAAGCAGCGCTGGCTGCCCAAGTTCTGCACCGGCGAGCTCATCAGCGCCATCGCGATGACCGAACCGGGAACCGGAAGTGACCTGCAGGGCATCAAGACCCGGGCGGTCAAAGACGGTGACCACTACGTGCTCAACGGCTCGAAGACGTTCATCACCAACGGGATCCTCTCCGACCTGGTGATCGTGGTGGCGCAGACCGACCCGGACAAGGGCGCGCTCGGGTTCTCGCTGCTGGTCGTCGAGCGCGGCATGGAGGGATTCGAGCGCGGCCGCAAGCTCGACAAGATCGGCCTGGATGCCCAGGACACCGCCGAGCTGTCGTTCACCGATGTGCGGGTGCCGGCCACCAACCTGCTGGGCGAAGAGGGCCAGGGCTTCATCTACCTGATGCAGAACCTGCCGCAGGAACGGATCGGCATCGCGATCATGGCGGCCGCGGCCATGGAGGCCGTCCTGGCCGAGACGCTGCAGTACGCCAAGGAGCGCAAAGCCTTCGGTAAGCCCATCGGAAGCCAGCAGAACAGCCGTTTTTTGCTGGCCGAGCTGTCCACCGAGGCCACCGTCGTGCGGATGATGGTCGACGAGTTCATCAGGCTGCATCTGGACGAGAACCTCAGCGCCGAGCAGGCCGCGATGGCGAAGTGGTACGCCACCGAAAAGCAGGTTCACCTGGTCGATCGGTGTCTTCAGCTGCACGGCGGTTACGGCTACATGCGTGAATACAACGTCGCTCGCGCCTACCTCGATGCCCGGGTGCAGACCATCTACGGGGGCACGACCGAGATCATGAAGGAGATCATCGGCCGCAGTCTGGGTGTCTGATCTGCGGTGCCCGGTGTCGGTGCGCTGCCGATGCGCACATATTCTTGACCTCGATCGGCGAGGTGACTTGGTTATCGACGTCGGCTGACGCACAGTGAACGGACGCGGTAACTTTCTCAGAATTTCTCAAGGAACTCGCCAGAGTGCCTCACGAGAGCACCGTCGCCGACCGCGGGGAGGATGAATGAGCCGGCAGCCGCTGCTGCGCCTAGGAATGGTCGGTCGCGCAGCGATCGGGCTGTTGGGGGTCGCCACGGCTCTCCTGCTGGCCCCGGTCGCGGGGGCGCAGCCCGAAGTCGAAGCCAACGACGCGATCGCCGCCGCCTGGCAGGCCAGTGGTGGGGACGCCGGACCTCTGGGTCCCCCCACCGGTGACGTCTATCCGGCCGGTGAGGGTTTCGCCCAGGACTTCGCGTCCGGGAGGATGTTCTTCACCGCGCAGACCGGCGCGCACTTCATGCAGGGCGCCATCCTGGACAAATATGAGTCGCTGGGTGGAGCTGCCGACGGCGATCTCGGTTTCCCCACCATCGACGAGGGCCCTGGCCTGGCGCCGGGAAGCCGCAACAGCACCTTCAGCGCTCCAGACAATCCGGTCATCTTCTGGACCCCGGAACACGGTGCGCGGGTGGTGCGCGGGCCCATCAACGCGGCGTGGGATGAGCTGGGCGGATCCACCGGCGCTCTCGGGGTGCCGGTCGAGGACGAGTCCTACGACGGCTCGGTGGTCACCCAGCAGTTCGCCGCCGGGCAGCTGTCGTACGACTCGCAGACCGGCACGTTCACCACGGTGCCGCCGGAGCTGGCGGAGCAGTTGACCGATCTGAGCGTCCCGGACGATCCGGTCTCGGCGATCAACGCCGCGCGCCGCGCTGCGGGCGGCCCGCTGGGGCCGCTGGGTGCCGCCGAGGGCGAGCCGTACGAGATCGGCGACGACGGGCTCGGTCAGGACTTCGTCAACGGCAAGATCTTCTACAGCCCCGACACCGGCGCGAACGTCGTCACCGGCCAGGTGCTGGCCAAGTACGAGAGTGTCGGGGGGCCGCAGGGAGACCTGGGTTTCCCGGTGACCAATGAGATCGACGGCGGGCTGGAGCCGACAAGCCGGATGAGCCGGTTCGCCGCTGCGGACGAGCCGGTGATCTTCTGGACCCCCGACCACGGCGCGTTCATCGTGCGCGGCCCGATGAACGCCGCTTGGCAGGAGCTCGGCGGGCCGACCGGCGAGCTCGGTGCCCCGGTGGCCGACCAGTCCCAGGACGGCGACGTCATCACCCAGCGCTTCAACGGCGGGTCCATCTCCTGGGACACTTCGACCAAGGAGTTCAGCACGGACCCGGCCAGCCTCGCCCCGCAGCTCGGCGGTCTGGAAGTGCCCGGCCAGGACGGGCAGACCGCGGCGGAGGCGCCGCCGGCGTCGAATACCGGTGACGGCAACGGATTGCAGTGGAACTGGTGGTGGCTGCTGGCGGTCGTGCCGATCATTCTGCTGGTTGCGCTGGTGGCGTTCGCCGTGGTGCGCAACCGCAGCCGCGGCGAAGACCCGTTCGCCGCGACGGACGACGATGATGAGTTGTACGCCGCGGCGATGGCCGGCGACCAGCACGGCGGTGAGCGTGGTGGCGAGGACACGCTGTTCGGCGACCGCTACGCGCGGGAAGGGCTGGGCTCGCTGAGTGCCGTGCCTGCGCCCCCGGTGCCCTCCGACGACGTGTCGGCCCCGTTGAGTTTCTGGAGCACTCCGGTCTCGGACGAGGGCGTGGACGTCGAGCAGGAAGATCCCGATGCCGTCGACACCGCCCCGACCCGGATCGAGAACCCCGTCGAGACCGAGTTGCCGGTGCTGGGGGACTACCCGGACACCGAATATTCGGACGAGGCCGGCTACCGGGACGATTTCGTCGACGAGCCGCTCGAGGAGCCGGTCGAGGAGCTCTCTGACGAACCGATCGACGAACCGCTCGTCGAGTCGGGCGACGAACACTGGGCGCCGCCCGATGAGGGTGCGGATCTGGAGCCGCCGGCCGAGGAGGCCGTCGTGGGGTCTGCCGCGATGGCCGAAGCCGCGTCGGATCGAGATGCGCTGATCGACACCGGCCGGCACGCGCGCATCGACGTCGACGAACCCACTCCGGGGGGCACCGCGCTGCACATGCCGATGGGTGATCCGCGTGAGGCACCCGGCGGATATCCCGTCAAGGCCGACACCCAGTCGGGTCTGTACTGGGCGCCGGACAGCCCGGACTACGACGATGTCGCCGCCGAGGTCTACCTCGCCAGCGAGGAAATGGCGATCACGATGGGCTTCGTCCGCGCCTACTGAGTCCGCGCCTACTGAGGCTCGGGCTCACTCGGGTTCGCGCTCGCTGAGCGCGCGGGCGGTCGCCGCGCCTCAGATCTTGCGGATGACGGTCACGACCTTGCCGAGGATTGCGGCGTCGTTTCCGGGAATCGGGTCGAACGCCGGGTTGTGCGGCATCAACCAGACCTGACCGCGGGCCTGCTTGAACGTCTTCACGGTGGCCTCACCGTCGATCATCGCCGCGACGATGTCGCCGTTGTCGGCGACATTCTGCTGTCGCACCACAACCCAGTCGCCGTCGCAGATGGCCGCGTCGACCATTGATTCTCCGACGACCTTGAGCAGGAACAACGAGCCCTCGCCAACGAGTTCCCGGGGTAGCGGGAAGACCTCTTCGACAGCCTCCTCGGCCAGGATGGGACCGCCGGCGGCGATCCGGCCCAACACCGGCACGAACGTCGGCTCCGGCAGCGCATCGGACCCGCTCACATCGGTGGTGACGATCTGAGCGGCGCCATCGTCGGCGGCACGGACGTCGACGGCGCGTGGCCGGTTGGGGTCGCGCCGCAGGTAACCCTTGCGCTCGAGGGTTCGTAGCTGGTGGGCGACCGAAGAGGTCGAGGTCAGGCCGACCGCGTCGCCGATCTCCCTGATGCTGGGCGGGTAGCCGCGGGTGGTGACGGACGCCCGGATGACTTCCAGGATCGTGCGCTGCCGGTCGGTCAGGCTGGCGTCACGGTCACGGCGCGCATCGGTGCTCGCCGTGCTGTCGCTGCTGTCGTCGCTCATGAGCCCGAATGTAACCCGTCCGGCCGACATAATCAAACATGTGTTCGACGCGTGTCGTGGGCGTGGTGCCGGTCGGGGTGGCCGCCGCACGCCGCGGAACTTGTCGGTGGGCTCCCGTAGCGTTCGCAACAGTTCGATCACGTGTTCTATTCATCGAACACATGATCGACTACAGTTTCGAACACAGAAGCGAATCCTCAACCCGGAGGGAAGGGTACCCAGATGACGATCACCCCCGCATATGACGCCTTCAGCGGTCCCAGCGGTTCCAGCGGTCCCAGCGCTCCCACGGACGTGAGCGACTGCGACCGGTACGGCACACGTGACGTCCTGGACTGGAGCGACTCCGGGCACGCTGCACCGCGCCGGGTGGAGGCGGCCGGCGCGCGGCGCCGCGGCCCGGTGTCAGGGC
>NZ_JBSWXU010000206.1:0-7050 GCF_056160785.1 Mycobacterium sp. ABE4_509
GCGCCGGCCAGGTCGGCGGGGCCGAACCCGGGCGGCAACGCCACCGGCTCGGTGCCCGCGACGACGCTGCGGACCAGAACCTGGAACCCGGCGACGTGGTAGGCGGGCAGTGCGAGCAGCCAGCTGCCGGCCCCGCCGAGGCGGGCGTGGGTGGCCTCGGCGCTGGCGGTCAGCGCGCCGGGGCCCAGCTGTGCGCCCTTGGGGGTGCCGGTGGTGCCGGAGGTCGACAACACCACGCCCACGGTGTCGTCGATGTCCTCACCGGCGCGCAATGCCGTTGTCAGCAGTGCGGTTTGGTGGGGGTCGTCGGCCGGCACCGGCAGCACCGCCGCGTGGCCGGCCAGCACGTCGTCGACGACGGTCATGGCCGCCAGGGCGGCGCTGCCGGCGCGGATCTGGACGGGACGCAGAACGGCTATGTGCGGGCCCCCTCGTCGCGGGGTCCGCTCAGCGGGCGGGTGGTGGTCCTCACAGCGGCTCGATCGTAGCCCAGTGCGCTGGGGCAATGGCGGCCCGACGGCTGGTGAACGCGGGGTGAATTCCTCGGCCGGCCCCGCAGAAATGGCTTGTGGCAAGACTTTCGGGGTTTCCCGGCGACCCGTAAGGCTGGTCAAAATCGCTGTCACGCTTCACAATGAGAAGACATGTCTGCGAAGGTCATCGACAACGTGCTCGCCCTGCTGGAGCGTGGTTACCCGCACGGTATCCCGCAGCAGGACTACTTCCCGCTGCTGGCGCTGCTGACCCGCTCGCTGTCCGAGAACGAGGTCGTCGCGATCGCTCAGATGGTGTTGCGGGGCAACGATTCCGGCAGTGCGTCGCCCCCGGAGATCCGCGCCGCGATCCACGTTCTGAGCGAGGCGCAGCCGTCGGCCGAGGAGACCGGGCGGGTGGCGGCCCGGCTGGCTTCGGTCGGGTGGCCGTTGGCCGAGCCGGCCCGCTGACCGCGCCGGCTTACGAACCTCAGGCCCGGTTGTCGCGGCGCAGCGGATGATCGTCGGGCACCTGCACGAAGATCAGCTGCACACCGTCGGGGTCGAGCACGTGCATCTCGTGCAGGCCCCACGGCTCCCGGCGGGCTTCCCGGGCGATCTGCACACCGCGCCCGCGGAGTTCGTCCTGGGTCGCGGCGAGGTCGCGTACCTGTAGCCACAACGCCCCGGGGAACGGCGGTGCGCCCTCGGCGGGGGCCCCGTGTCCGGCCAGTTCGATCAACGACTGTCCGGCGTAGAACACCGTGCCGGCACCGTATTCCCGTGCTACCGCCAAGCCGAGGCCGTCGCGGTAGAAGGCCAGCGACTTCTGGTAGTCGACCGGCCGGAACAGCACCCGACTGGCCAGGATCTCCATGGCTGTAGTCCTACCACGGCGGGCCGGCAGCGCTGACCCGGGCCCGCCCGACTCAGCCGATGCGCCGGCCGGTCGCAGCCCAGTAGGGCTCCCGCAACTCGCGCTTGAGCAGCTTCCCACTCGGGTTGCGGGGCAGCGTCTCGACGAAGTCCACGCTCTTGGGCAGCTTGAATCCGCCGAGCCGGGCGCGGGCGAACCCGATCAGGTCGTCGGCGCTCAGCGTCGCGCCGGGGCTGCGCACGACGACGGCCTTGACCGCCTCGCCCCACTGTTGGTCGGGGACGCCGATGACGGCGGCGTCGGCGATCCCGGGGTGGGTCATCAGCACGTTCTCGACCTCGGCGGGGTACACGTTCTCGCCGCCGGAGACGATCATGTCCTTGATCCGGTCGTGCAGGTACAGGTAGCCGTCCTCGCTGAGGTAGCCGGCGTCGCCGGTGCGCAGCCACCCGCCGGGGCGCAGCGTGTCGGCGGTGGCCGCGGGGTTGTTCCAGTAGCCGGGCATGTTCTGCGCCGAACGGGTCCACACCTCGCCGACGGCGCCGGGCGGCAGGCCGGGACCGGGCGCTTCGTCCTGGTCCTCGGGGTCGGCCTCCGGATCGACGATGCGGATCTGCACCCACGGGTACGGCTTGCCGCAGGAGCGCAGCAGGTGCGCGACGTGCTCGGCTCCGTCGAGCTGGGTGACCGATCCGGTGGTCTCGGTCATGCCGTAGACCTGTGCGAACACCCCGCCGAACCGCTCGATCCCGCGGGTCAGCACGTCGTCGCTGATCGGTGATGCCCCGTAGACCACGACCCGCAGCCCGGACAGGTCGGCCGCGCCGAGGCCCGGGGTGTCGAGCAGCCGTGCGATCACCGCCGGCACCAGCAGCAGGTTGGTCACGCCGTGCTCGGCGACGCTGGCCAGGATCGCGGCGGGGTCGACGTCGCGCAGCACGACCACCGTGCCGCCGTGCCACAGCCCGGCCAGTGCCCACCCCGACCCGGCCATGTGGAACAGCGGCATCACCGCCAACGTGACGGCCTCGTCGTCCATCCGCCACGGCCCCGCCACCCCGGCGCACTTGCAGCGGTAGTTGGCGTTGCTCAGCATCACCCCTTTCGGGGCTCCGGTGGTGCCCGAGGTGTACATCAGGAACACCAGGTCGTCGGGGCCGGTGACGACGCCGGGGTCCTGCGCGGGATGCGCGGCCACCCAGTCGTCGAAGGACGGCCACCGGTCATGGCGGCCGATGGCGACGATGCCGGCGGTGAGCTGATGCTCGATCTCCTCGAGGTGGCCGAAGAAGTCCTCCCCGACCAGCACCAGGGCGGCGCCGGCGTCGTCGATGACGTGCCGCATCTCCGGGGCGGCCAGTCGCCAGTTCACCGGAACCCCGATGGCGCCGAGCTTGGCCAGCCCGAACACCAGGTCGAAGAACTCCGCGCCGTTGCGGTCGACGACGGCGACCCGGTCGCCGAACCCGACCCCGGCCGCCGCCAGCGCCTGGGCCACCCGGCTGGATCGTTCGTCGAGCGCGCCGAAGGTGATGGTGTGGTCGCCGGCCACCAGCGCAGGGTGGTCGGGCCGGGTTCGGCCGTGGACGCGCACGATGTCGGCCAGGGTCGCGATGTCACCCATGACGGGTCAGCTCCCCGGCTGCATCCGCTGGCGTTTCATCACGGTGTCGACCACGGCGGGGGCGACGCTGTTGAGCGCGGCCGCCCCGACGGCCACCCGCGGCGCGATGCTGACCGGGCGGTGCCGGGCGGCGGTGACGATCCAGCCGGCGGCCTCCTCGGCGGACAGCGCCGGCAGCCCGCGGTATTCGCGGGTGGGTGCGATCATCGGGGTCTTCACCAGCGGGTAGTACAGCGTCGTCGAGTGCACGCCGTCGTCACCCCATTCGGTTTCGATGATCCGGCTGACCGACGACAGCGCGGCCTTCGACGCGTTGTACACCCCGAACAGCGGGGGTGATTCGGTCTTCACACCCCAGGTGGCGACGTTGATGACGTGGCCGTCGCCGCGCTCGAGCATGCCCGGCGCCAGCCCGCGGACCAGCCGCAGCGGGCCGAAGTAGTTCAGCGTCATGGTGCGTTCGACGTCGTGCCAGCGGTCCAGGGATTCGCGCAGTGGCCTGCGGATGGACCGCCCGGCGTTGTTGACCAGGATGTCGATGCCGCCCAGGTCGGCTTCGACGCCGGCGACGAGGCTGTCGATGGCGGCCATGTCGGCGAGGTCGCAGGCGCGGGCGTGGGCCTGCCCGCCGGCGTCGCGGATGCGGGTGACGACCTCGTCGAGCAGTTCCTGACGGCGCGCCACGACCACCACGACGGCGCCGCGCCGGGCCAGCTTCTCCGCGGCGGCCGCCCCGATGCCCGACGACGCCCCGGTGAGCAGTACCCGCTTGCCGGTCAGGTCGACGACCTCGCGGTTGGGCCGGTACTGCAGCAGCGTCGGCAGCAGTGGCGGTCGCATGCTGGTCAGCACGACCTGCTCGGCCAGTCGGCGCAGCGGGTTCTTACTGGTCACATCTCGTCCTCTCGCGATTTCGGCGTGATTGTCTGCGCTCAGCGACGACGAACACGCCGAAATCGCTCAGAAGTAGCGGGGGAACGGGGTCCAGTCCGGGTCGCGCTTCTCCAGGAACGCGTCACGCCCCTCGACCGCTTCGTCGGTCATGTAGGCCAGCCGGGTGGCCTCCCCGGCGAACAGCTGCTGGCCCACCAGCCCGTCGTCGAGCAGGTTGAACGCGTACTTGAGCATCCGGATCGCCTGCGGCGACTTCCCGTTGATCTCCGAAGCCCACTGCAGTGCAACGTTTTCCAGTTCGGCATGGTCGACGACTTCGTTGACCGCGCCCATCGCGTGCATCTGCTCGGCGGTGTAGGCGCGGCCCAGGAAGAAGATCTCCCGGGCGAACTTCTGCCCGGTCTGACGGGCAAGGTATGCGCTGCCGAAGCCGCCGTCGAAGCTGCCCACGTCGGCGTCGGTCTGCTTGAACCGGGCGTGTTCGCGGCTGGCCAGCGTCAGGTCGCACACCACGTGCAGCGAGTGCCCGCCGCCGGCGGCCCAGCCGTTGACCAGGCAGATCACCGGCTTGGGCATGAACCGGATCAACCGCTGCACCTCCAGGATGTGCAGCCGCCCGGCCCGGGCCGGGTCCACCGTCTCGGCGGTCTCGCCGGAGGCGTACTGGTAGCCGGAGCGACCGCGGATGCGCTGGTCACCGCCGGAGCAGAAGGCCCAGCCGCCGTCCTTGGGGGCCGGTCCGTTGCCGGTCAGCAGCACCACCCCGACGTCGGAGGACATCCGGGCGTGGTCGAGAACGCGGTACAGCTCGTCGACGGTGTGCGGGCGGAACGCGTTGCGCACCTCGGGGCGGTCGAAGGCCACCCGCACCGTCGGCAGCCGCGTGCCGTCGGACACGTGGCGGTGGTAGGTGATGTCGGTCAGGTCCTCGAAGCCGGCGACCGGTTCCCACAGGCTGGCGTCAAACGGGTTGCTCACGGGGTGACACGCTATCGAAGCCGCACACCGGGCATCGTCGGGTCGGCGCCCCGGAACCTCACACCCGGATGCCGTGGGCCCGCAGCGCGGCGATCAGCCCGTCCCGGCGCTGCCCGGTGGGCAGCGGGTCGACCAGCGCGAAGGCGCAGCCGAGCTCGCGGGCCCCGCCGTCGGCCTCGTCGCTGTCGCCGACCATCAGCGTGTGCCCGGCGGCGACCCCGAGGCGGTCCAGGGCCGTCTGGAAGATCGCCGGGTCGGGTTTGACGGCGCCGACCTCGAAGGACAGCACGAACTCGTCGACATCGCCGGCGGCGCCGATCCCGGCGAAGGCCGGCCGCAGGTCGAAGGCGATGTTGGAGACCACCGCGGTCTTGATGCCCCGCGCCCGCAACCCGGCGAGCACCGGTGCGGTGTCCGGGTAGGCCGTCCAGCTGGCCGGATCGATGACCCGGCCGTACAGCGATTCGGCGTGGTGGTGGGCCAGCCCGGATTCGCGCAGCACGTGCAGGTAGGCCTCCCGGTGCAGGTGGGGCGCGAGGTCGCGGTTCATCCAGGCCTCGAGGGCCTCGGGCGTCATCGACACCGACCGGCCGGTGGGTGCGGTCAGCCGTCGCATCAGCTCCGCCTGCACGTGGCCGTCGACCTCGCTGGTTTGCTCGGCGCCCAGCGCGGTCTCCAGTTCCATGCCGGCGAACCAGCTCTCGTCTTCCTCGAGCCGGAACAGCGTGCCGGAGAAGTCGAAGAGGACGGCTTCGACGGCGCCGGCGGTGTCATCCACGGTTGCTCACCCCACCATCGTGCCAGGTGTGAAAGTGCCGATCCGCGGCTACATAAGCCCCATGACCACGCCCGAATCAGCTCTGCGGCAGGCCGTGGTGGTGGTGCCGGCGCACGACGAGGTCGCCACCCTGCCGCCGTGCCTGCGCGCGCTGACGACGGCCGCACTGTGTCTGCCGGTGCCGACGTCGCTCGTCGTGGTGCTGGATTCCTGCGCCGACGGCAGTGAGCGGTTGGCCGGCCGGTTCGGGCCCGACGTGCATTTCGTCGCCGTCGAGGCCGGAAACGTGGGGGCCGCGCGCGCGGCCGGGTTCAGCTACGCCCGCACGGAGTGGGGCGGTGAGGGTGCGGCGCCCGAGCTGACCTGGTACGCCACCACCGACGCCGACAGCGTGGTCGACGCCGACTGGCTGCTGCGGATGCTCGACCCGCACCGCCACGGCGGCGCCGACATGGTGCTCGGTGTTGTCCGGGCGCCGACCTGGAGTGGTTTCCCGGCCGCCGTCGCGCGCCGTTATCTGCGCGGATACCGCCGCGGTGGCGCCGAACACGACCATGTCCACGGCGCGAACATGGGCTTCCGTGCCGACGCCTACTGGCAGGTGGGCGGCTTCCGGGCGCTGGAAACCGGCGAGGACGTCGAGCTGGTGCAGCGTTTCGAGGCCGCGGGCCTGCGCGTCGACCGGGACGCCGAGCTGTCGGTCGTGACGTCGGACCGGCGTCGGGGCCGGGCTCCGCGCGGGTTCGCCCACCACCTGCGCTCGTTGTCCCGTCCAGCGGCCGGGGGCCGTGACGCGTCCGGAGCGGCCTCGTGAGCGCCGGGGTTGTCCAGCGCTGGCTGCGGTCGGGTGCGCTGGATCTGCCGCTGCCCGGTCACGGCGCCACCGCGCAGCGCTGGCGGCAACTGGGCGCGCTGGCCGAAGCGGATGTGACCGCCGGGCGTCTGGCCGAAGCGCACGCCGATGCGGTGGCGATCCTGGCCGAACTGGACGGACCCGCGCCGGAGCCGGGCCAATGGTGGGGGGTGTGGGCAGCCGAGTCCCCCGATGCCGTCGTGTCGGCCACCGAGTACCCGGACGGGCGGGTGCTGCTCGACGGCACGAAAGTGTGGTGTTCGGGGGCGGGACTGTGTACCCACGCGCTGGTCACCGCGCGGCTTCCGGCGGGGGAGCGCGCACTGTTCGCGGTGGACCTGGCCGGGCGCGGGGTGCGTCCGCTGCCGGGTAGCTGGCGTAACGCCGGCATGGCGGATTCCGATACCCGATCAGTGCAATTCACCTCGACTCCCGCGGTACCGGTCGGCGGCGCGGGCGCGTATCTGACCCGGCCGGGCTTCTGGCACGGCGCTGCCGGGGTGGCCGCCTGCTGGTTGGGGGCGGCGCGCGCGGTGGCCGCACCGCTGTATGCCGGCGCGGTCCGCAGCGGCC
>NZ_JBSWXU010000207.1:0-6986 GCF_056160785.1 Mycobacterium sp. ABE4_509
GCCGCGCACTCGGCACCCCAGCCGGCGCCACCCCGATCCGCGCCCGCGCCGGCGCCACCCCCGTCGGTGTCCCAGCCCGCGGCATCCCAGCCCATCTCCTCGCCCGCCATGGAGACCTCGGCGACGGTGATGGGACCCGCCGCGGCGCCCCGCGCCGCCGACGGCAACATCGCGACCAGCATGCTGCGGATCCTGCGACCCGGCCGCCCACCCGAGGCTCCGGCCGGCTCCACCAGGATCGGCCGCGCCGGTGACAACGACATCGTCATCCCCGATGTGCTGGCCTCACGTCATCACGCCACGCTGGTTCCCACCGACGCCGGGACCGAGATCCGCGACAACCGCAGCATCAACGGCACGTTCGTCAACGGCACCCGGGTCGACACCGCACTGCTCAACGATGGCGACACCGTCACGATCGGCAACGTCGACCTGGTATTCCACGGCGGCGCGCTGGCCCGTCGCACCGAGACCGCCGCCGACACCGCCACCGGCGGCCTCGACGTGCGCGGTGTGACCTGGACCATCGAGGGCGACAAGACGCTGCTCGACAACATCTCGATCACTGCGCGGCCCGGCACCCTGACCGCGGTCATCGGCCCGTCGGGCGCGGGCAAGTCGACGTTCGCGCGCCAGGTCGCCGGCTACACCCATCCCACGTCGGGCACGGTGACGTTCGAAGGTCACGACATACACGCCGAATACGCGTCGCTGCGCTCCCGAATCGGCATGGTTCCCCAGGACGACGTCGTCCACGGCGAACTGACCGTCAACCAGGCGCTGATGTACGCCGCCGAGCTGCGCCTGCCCCCGGACACGACGAAGGAAGACCGCGCCAGAGTGGTCGCGCAAGTCCTCGAAGAGCTCGAGATGACCAACCACGCCAACAGCCGGGTCGACAAGCTCTCCGGTGGTCAGCGCAAACGCGCCTCCGTCGCGCTCGAACTGCTGACCGGACCGTCGCTGTTGATCCTCGATGAGCCGACCTCCGGGCTCGATCCCGCGCTGGACCGCCAGGTGATGACGATGCTGCGCCAGCTGGCCGACGCCGGGCGCGTGGTACTCGTGGTCACCCACTCGCTGACCTACCTCGACGTCTGCGACCAGGTGCTGCTGCTGGCCCCGGGCGGGATGACCGCCTTCTACGGCCCGCCCGACCAGATCGGCCCGTCGATGGGCACGACCAACTGGGCAGACATCTTCTCCCACGTCGCCGGTGATCCTGACGGCGCGCACCAGCGCTACCTGGCCCAGCACGGGCCACCCCCGCCGCAGCCGCCCACCCTCACCCCCTCGGAGCTCGGGAATCCGACGCGCACCAGCGTGCGCCGGCAGCTGTCGACCGTCGCACGCCGCCAGGTACGGCTGGTGGTGTCCGACCGCGGCTACTTCGCGTTCCTGATGATGCTGCCGTTCATCATGGGCGTGTTGTCGCTGTCAGTCCCCGGCGATGTCGGCTTCGGAGTCCCGGTGCCGGCCATCGAGGGTGGCGCCGCCCCGAACGAACCCGGGCAGATCCTGGTGATGCTCAACGTCGGAGCGATCTTCATGGGTACCGCGCTGACGATCCGTGCGCTGATCGGCGAGCGCGCGATCTTCCGCCGCGAACAGGCCGTCGGGTTGTCGACCACCGCCTACCTACTCGCCAAGGTGTTCGTGTTCACCGCATTCGCGATCGTGCAGTCCGCGATCGTCACGTCGATCGCGATCCTGGGCAAAGGATGGGGCCCCGGGGCGGTCGACAGCGGCGCAGTGCTGAGCAACCGCAGCATCGAGTTGTTCGTCGACATCGCCGCGACGTGCGTGGCGGCGGCGATGGTCGGCCTGGCCCTCTCGGCGCTGGCCCGCTCTGCCGAGCAGATCATGCCGCTGCTGGTCGTGGCGATCATGAGCCAGTTGGTGTTCTCCGGAGGGATGATCCCGGTGACCGACCGGATCGTCCTGGACCAGATGTCCTGGGCGACTCCGGCGCGCTGGGGCTTCGCGGCGTCGGCGTCGACCATCGACCTGATCCGGCTGGTGCCGGGTCCGTTGACCCCGGACGACCGGCACTGGGAGCACACGTCGAGCGCTTGGCTGTTCGACATGGCGATGCTCGCGGTGATCAGCATCTTCTATGTCGGATTCGTGCGCTGGAAGATCAGGCTCAAGGCCTCCTGACGACAAAGCGGGCGGCCGGCGCGCCCGCGAGCCGGTAAATCGGCGGAAGCATTGGGTGTGCCGTCGAGATTTCCGTACTCTCAGCCCGGGGCGGAGGGCACGAGGGGACACAGGTGACGGAGCCATCGCGACGTGCGGCGGTGTTGGACGCCGCGCTGGTCGAGCTTCAGCAATGGGGCGTGGAACGCTTCAGCATCGAAGCCACCGCTGCGCGCGCGGCACTGGAGCCCGGGGTCGTTCGGCAGATGTGGAGCGGGGAAACCGAACTCATCATCGATGCCATGCTCAGCTTCAGCCAGAAACTGTTCGAGCCACCCGACACCGGCTCGCTGCATGGAGACTTCACCGCACTGGCCCTTTCCCTTGCCGAACATCTCAACCAGCCCGTCGGGCGCAGGCTCCTCCGGATGATGGTGGTCGACAGCAGATCCCACGGACCCGACTTCGAAACCAGGCGCAGGTTCTGGGCGCTGCGCCACAAGACGGTGCAGGTGCTCTTCCAGCGAGCGGCAGAACGCGGTGAACTGCGCGACGGTGTCGACCCGGAGCTGACGATCAGGATGCTGACCTCACCGTTGCACACCGTCGCCCTGTTCAGCGACCAGCCGGTGACAGAGACCATGTGCAGGTCGCTGGCCGATCTGGTCGCCCGCTCCGTGCTCCGCAGCTAACCGAGCAGCCAGTCGTTGGGTGAGAACAGCTCGCAGTGCAGCCGCTCTCCCCCGACGCCCCGGTCCGTCAGCTGGGCGCGCACGGCCTGTACGAATCCGTTGTTTCCGCACAGATAGACCTGGGCGTCGGGGGCGATCTCGACGTCGTCGAGGCGCAGCCGACCCGCGTGTGTTCCCGGGGCGCCGTGCGTCAGACCGTCCTCGTACCAGATGTCGAGGCTGGCGTGGGGCATCCGGTCGGTCAGTTCCCGCTGGCGCTGCCGCAGCGGATGGCTGCGGTCGCCGCGATCGGCGTGCAGCACCTGCACCCGGGCATCCGGGGCCCGGTCGGCCAGGTATTCCAGCACCCCGATCATGGGGGTGACGCCGATGCCGGCCGAGATCAGCACCAGCGGTTGCGCACCGGTGGGGGCCGGTAGGTCGCCGAACGGGACGGTGACGTCCAGGACGTCCCCGACGCGCAGGTTGGCTGCGATCCAGCTGGACACCTCACCGGCCGGCTGGTCGTCGACCACGGTGACGGGCTTGACCGCGAAGGTCAGCGCGCCGTCGCCCGGGTTGTTGACCAGGCTGTACTGCCGCAGCTGCCGGGCGCCGTCGGGCATCGTCACGCCCACCGAGACGTACTGGCCCGGCAGGAAATCGGCGCCCCGGCGGCTCTCGTCGCGAACCGTGATCAGCACCGTCCCGGACGGATCGTCCACCCTGGCCAGCACCCGCGCGCGACGATAGACGTCGCCGTCGGACACCCCCGCGGCGCGATAGAGACCGCGCTCGAGGTCGATCAGCGTCTCAGCCATGATCCAGTACACCCGGTCCCAGGCCGCGGCGATCTCCGCGGTGACGGTCTCGGCACCGAGCACCTCGACGATGGCGGCGAAAAGATGCTCGTGCACGATCGGGTACTGGTCGGCGGTCACCCCCAGCGATGCGTGCTTGTGCCCGATCCGGGACAGCAGCTCGGCCGGGTGTGGCAGCTGCGGGTCGACGAGGTGGGTGGCGAACGTCGCGATCGAGGCGGCCAGCGCGCGTTGTTGGGCGCCCTGAGCCTGATTGCCCCGGTTGAACAGGTTGCGCAGCAGTTCGGGGTGGGCGGCGAACATGCGGCGGTAGAACTCGCCGGTGATCTCGTCGATGTGCGCACCGACCAGCGGCAGTGTCGCGGCGACGAGCTGCTTGTGGGCGGGCTCGAGTTCGGGGGCGACGACGGTCTCGGTCATGGGTGCTAGGTCCTTTCGGTGGTGGGGTGCTGCGGTCTGGGCACGGACAGCGGCGCAAGCATGGGAAGGCCTGCGCCCCGGGCCAAGTCGTTGACGGTGTAGCGGTCGAGCTCTCGGTAGAACGCCTCTTTGGCCTCGGCCAGCGCGCGACGCAGCCGGCAGGCGGGCATCAGCGGGCATGGATCGGCGCCGCCGCACTCGACGACTTCGCGGTCACCCTCGAGGCGGCGGACGAGCCATCCGACCGACGCGTGCCGGCCCTGCTCGGTGAGGGTCAGGCCCCCGACGCGACCGCGCCGGGCCGAGACCAGCCCGAGTTCGGAGAGCCGGGACACCGCCTTGGCGATGTGGTTCTCCGAGGCGTTGGCGCCGGCGGCGATGGATCGGGTGGTGACGCGGCGACCGTCGGCCTCACCGGCGGCCAGCAGCATCACCGCCCGCAGACCGAGATCGGTGAACCGGGTGAGCTGCATACTTGGCACGCTATTAATTGCGCACCTGAAATGCGACTTTTTTCGGTGTGCGGTCAAACACCCCGTGACGTGCGGTTTTTTGACCTGCTCTTTCGTCAGCCGCCGTGGATTTCGAGGCCGTGCGCGGCCGCGAACCGCAGCGCCTGCTCCACGTCGACCTTGGCCCCGCGGACCTTCGCGGTGGTCCAGAGGCCCGGGTCGGTACGCGCCCCGCGCAGGTCCGCGCCCTCCATCCTGGCGTCCTGCGCGCGCACCCCGGTCAGATCCGCACGCGCCAGCACCGCTCGCCGCAGGTCGGTGCCGACCAGGCTGGTCTCGCGCAGCCGGCAGTCCGACAGATCCACCTCACGCAGGTCGGCCCCACCGAGGACCGCGAGCGTGAAATCCACCTCGATGAGCGTCAGCGGACGCATCCGGCATTCCTCGAATGTCGAACCCAGGAAACTGCAGTGCCGGAACGTACTGTGCCACAGCGAAGTCCGACGGAACACGCAGTTCCGGAATGCCGATCCCTCGTGCTCGGAGTCGGCCAGGTCGACGCCGGAGAAGTCGCAGTCGGTGAACACCACCCGCTCGGTGCGCAACCGGCTCAGATCCTCGTCGCGGAAATCCTCACCGTCGAACTCCCGGTCGACCTCGACATCGTGCACCCCGTCACCCGGTCACCGTGGACAACCGGCTCAGCGCGTACTCGGTGACCGCGATCAACGCGGCCTTGGCCGATTCGCGACTGCGCGCGTCGACGCTGATGATCGGGACGTGATCGGCCAGCGCGAGCGCTGCGCGCACCGCGGGCAGCGCGTGACGCGGCGCGCCGTCGAACTCGTTGACGGCCACCAGGAACGGCAGGCCGCGCGCCTCGAAGAAGTCCACGGCCGCGAAGCTGTCGGCCAACCGGCGGGTGTCGACCAGCACGATGGCGCCGATAGCGCCGCGCACCAGGTCGTCCCACATGAACCAGAACCGGCGCTGACCGGGAGTGCCGAACAGGTACAACACCAGATCTTCGCCCAGGCTGATCCGGCCGAAGTCCATCGCCACCGTCGTGGTCGACTTCATCGGGGTGGCATCCAGCCCGTCCACCCCTGCCGAGGCGTTGGTCACCAGCGCCTCGGTACGGAGCGGCACGATTTCGGAGACCGCGCCGACGAACGTCGTCTTACCGGCGCCGAATCCGCCGGAGATGACGATCTTCGTCGACGCCTGCCCGCTAGAGCGCCCTGAGGCCACGCAGAGTCCTTCCGATCAGATCACGTCGTTCGTCGGCCGTCGCGGCCTCGCCGAGGGTGGCATGCACCTGCACATAACCCTGCACCACCAGGTCCCCCACCAGTACCCGCGCCACGCCAAGCGGCAGGTTCAGATGCGCCGCGATCTCGGCGACCGACGGCCGCGAACCGCACAGCGCCAGGATCTGGCCCCGCACATCATCGGCCGGCCACCCAGGCTGCTGCGACCCGATGACCGCACCCACTGCCGCCTCCAGCGGCAACGGCACCGCCGAATCGGTGCGCCCCGCGGTCAGCGTGTACGGGCGGACCAGGCTGGGTTCGGCGGTCTCGCCGTCGGTGCCGGCCATGCGCTGTTCACGAACGCTGCGCGGACCGGCGCGGCGCCTGGATCACCGCGCCCACCCGCTCGACCAGGATCGCCATCTCGTAGCCGATCTGGCCGATGTCGCAGTTGCGGGTCGCCAGCGTGGCCAGGTTGGATCCGTCGCCGACGCGCATCAGCAACAGATAACCGTTCTCCATCTCGACCACCGATTGCAGGACGTAGCCACCGTCGAAGAGCTGGGCGGCCCCTGTCGACAGGCTGGCCAGCCCCGACGTCACGGCGGCGAGCTGGTCTGCACGTTCTCCCGGCATGTGCTCGCTGGCCGCCATCAGTAGGCCGTCGGCGGACACCAGGATCGCATGCGAGACCCCTGACACCTCACGAGCGAACCTGGACACCAGCCAGTCGAGCGAATCGCGCGCCGTCATTCGCTGTGGGTACCTCCGGTCTGCTGGGTCCTCGACCGCGCGGCGTGCACACCACCGAAGTGGCTTCCGATGCTGGCGCGGACGGCCTCGGGATCCCGCGCGGGACCGGTATGCGCAGCCCCGCCGGGACCGTCGGGCTGGTCGGCCGATGCTACCGGCGTTCGGCCCCCGTTGTGCTGGGCCGTCTCCTCCGGACCGGCCGCGCCGGGCACCAGCCGTTCCCCGGGCCGGCGCACCGGAAGGCCCTCGGCGGTGTGCTCACCGACCGGCGCCTCCTCGGCGGCCGCTGCCGCCGACCAGCCGTGGTCCCAGACGGACTGCCAGTTCAGGTCGGCACTGTGGGACAACTCATGCGGGTCGACCAGCCATTCGGAGAGCATCGACTGGTAGATCGCGTCGTCGGTGTCGGGCACCGCACCGCCGGCGTGGCGTGCGCTGCCGACGGGTTCCGGGGCGGCCGGCTGGGCGGGCTCCGGG
>NZ_JBSWXU010000208.1:0-6963 GCF_056160785.1 Mycobacterium sp. ABE4_509
GGGCGGGTGCGCCGCGGCCGGTGTCGGCACGCGCACTGTTGCCCGAGCGGGCGCTGCTGGGCGACGCCACCGCCGCGGCGGCACTGGAGGCCGAGGTGATGCGCCCGCTGTCGGATGCCGGTCCGGCGCTGACCGACACGCTGGACGCGTATCTGGACTCCGGCGGGGCCATCGAGGCGTGTGCGCGCAAGCTGGTGGTCCACCCCAACACGGTGCGCTACCGCCTCAAGCGGATCGCCGACTTCACCGGCCGCGACCCGACGGTGCCCCGCGATGCCTACGTCCTGCGGGTGGCTTCCACGGTGGGCCGGCTGGCCCGCCAGGCCCATCCGTCCGCGACCAACGGTGTTGCACCGATCACACTTCCCGGCCCGCCGCGGACGTAACGAGTCGCGGAGCGGTCTCGATGGCGTCGCGTCACATGCCGATTTGTTGAGATTCCACAAAAACCTAAGACAAGGTTCATAATCTCTTACACCGCGCAAATCCGTCTTCACAATGTTCTCTTAGAGACGTGCATCAGACAGTGCTTGCTCTCCTTGCGCCCGGACAGGGCTCGCAGACCCCCGGCATGCTCGCCGAGTGGCTCGAGCTGCCCGGCGCGGATGCGCGCCTGTCCAAGTGGTCTGAGATCAGCGGACTGGATCTGGCCCGCCTGGGCACCACGGCGACCGCCGAGGAGATCACCGACACCGCGGTGACGCAGCCGCTGGTCGTGGCCGCGACCCTGCTCGCCCACGAAGAGATGGTCAACCGGGGTGTGCTCACCGGGGACGAAGAGGTCATCGCCGCGGGCCATTCGGTCGGCGAGATCGCCGCGTACGCGATCGCCGGCGTGATCTCCCCCGACGAGGCCGTCGGCCTGGCCGCCACCCGCGGCGCGGAGATGGCCAAGGCGTGCGCCCTGGAACCCACCGGGATGTCGGCGCTGCTCGGCGGCGACGAGGCCGAGGTGCTGGCCCGGCTCGAGGCCCTGGACCTGGTTGCGGCCAACCGCAACGCGGCCGGCCAGATCGTCGCGGCCGGCGCCCTGGCCGCGCTGGACAAGCTGGCCGAGGACCCGCCGGCGAAGGCCCGGGTGCGCAAGCTGGCCACCGCGGGCGCGTTCCACACCCAATACATGGCTTCCGCCCTGGCGGGGTACACCACGGTGGCCGACCGGATCGATCCGGCCGAGCCGCAGGTCACTCTGCTGTCCAACGCCGACGGGCGCCCGGTGTCCTCGGCCGCCGACGCGATGGCCAAGCTGGTCGCCCAGCTCACCCGTCCGGTGCGCTGGGACCTGTGCTCGGCGACGATGAAGGAGCGGGGCGTCTCGGCCATCGTCGAGTTCCCGCCGGCCGGCGCCCTGTCGGGCATCGCCAAACGCGAACTTCGGGGGGTGGCCAACCACGCCATCAAGTCCCCCGCTGACCTGGACGGGCTCGCGGAAGCACTCCGCGCGCCGGCCAGCTGACAAGTACATAGCTCACTGTCAGAAGTTTCTGTAAACACACAAGTAAGAAGGAGCCACTGTGGCCGCCAGCCAGGACGAAATCATCGCCGGTCTCGCCGAGATCATCGAAGAGGTCACCGGTATCGAGCCCTCGGAGGTCACCCCCGAGAAGTCGTTCGTCGACGACCTGGACATCGACTCGCTGTCGATGGTCGAGATCGCCGTGCAGACCGAGGACAAGTACGGCGTGAAGATCCCCGATGAGGACCTCGCCGGTCTGCGCACCGTGGGCGACGTCGTCTCCTACATCCAGAAGCTCGAGGAAGAGAACCCCGAAGCCGCCGCGGCCATCCGCGCGCAGATCGAATCGGATCGCGCGTGACTCGTCCTTCCACTGCTAACGGCGGTTTCCCCAACGTCGTGGTGACCGCTGTCGAGGCCACCACCGCCCTCGCCGCGGACATCGAGAGCACGTGGAAGGGCCTGCTCGCAGGCGAGAGCGGCATCCGCGTCCTCACCGACGATTTCGTCGACAAGTGGGATCTGCCGGTTCGCATCGGCGGCCATCTGGTCGACAACGTCGACGAGCACATGAGCCGACTCGACATGCGACGGATGTCCTACGTGCAGCGGATGTCCAAGCTGCTGGCCGGCCGGTTGTGGGAGAACGTCGGGAAGCCCGAGGTCGACCCCGACCGGTTCGCGGTGGTCATCGGCACCGGTCTCGGTGGCGGCGAGAAGATCGTCGAAACCTATGACGCGATGAACGAGGGCGGCCCCCGCAAGGTGTCGCCGCTGGCCGTTCAGATGATCATGCCCAACGGGGCCGCGGCCGTCGCCGGCCTGGAGCTGGGCGCCCGCGCCGGGGTCATCACCCCGGTGTCGGCGTGCTCGTCCGGGTCGGAGGCCATCGCCCACGCCTGGCGCCAGATCGTCATGGGTGACGCCGACTTCGCCGTCTGTGGCGGCGTCGAAGGCGGCATCGAGGCGCTGCCGATCGCGGCGTTCTCGATGATGCGCGCGATGTCGACCAACAACGAGGATCCGGCAGGCGCGTCGCGTCCGTTCGACAAGAACCGGGACGGCTTCGTCTTCGGTGAGGCCGGCGCGCTGATGATCATCGAGACCGAGGAGCACGCCAAGGCCCGCGGCGCCAAGCCGCTGGCCCGGCTGATGGGCGCCGGCATCACCTCCGACGCGTTCCACATGGTGGCTCCGGCGTCGGACGGCTTGCGGGCCGGTCAGGCGATGAAGCGGGCGATGGAGACGGCGGGTCTGTCCGCCAAGGACATCGACCACGTCAACGCCCACGCCACCGCGACGCCGATCGGCGACACCGCCGAGGCCAACGCCATCCGGGTCGCCGGCGTCGAGCACGCCGCGGTCTACGCGCCGAAGTCGGCGCTGGGCCACTCGATCGGCGCGGTGGGTGCACTGGAGTCGCTGTTGACGGTTCTGGCGCTGCGGGACGGGGTCATCCCGCCGACGCTGAACTACGAGACGCCCGACCCCGAGATCGATCTCGATGTCGTCGCGGGTGAGCCTCGATACGGCGACTACTCGTACGCCATCAACAACTCGTTCGGTTTCGGTGGCCACAATGTGGCTCTGGCGTTCGGTCGCTATTAGACGGGACTAGTCAAGAAAGGACGCGCGGCTCAGTATGGCTTCGCCGACAACAGGCAGCGGTTTGCCGGACGTCGTCGTCACAGGCATCGCTATGACCACCAGTGTCGCCACCTCCGCTGAGGAGACGTGGAGCGCACTGCTGGAGGGGAGGAGCGGAATCCGCCGGTTGGAGGATCCGTTCGTCGAGGAGTTCGACCTGCCGGTCAAGATCGGCGGTCACCTGCTAGAGGAGTTCGACTCCGAGCTGACCAAGGTCGAGAACCGGCGGATGTCGTATCCGCAGAAGATGTCGACCGTACTGGGCCGTCGGGTCTGGGAGAACGCCGGCAATCCCGAGGTCGACACCGAGCGTCTGCTGGTGTCGATCGGGACGGGCCTCGGCGGCGCCGAGGCGCTGGTGTTCGCCTACGACGGCATGCGCGAGCGCGGCATCAAGGCCGTGTCCCCGCTGGCCGTGCAGATGTACATGCCCAACGGGCCGTCCGCCGTGGTCGGTCTGGAACGCCACGCCAAGGCCGGTGTCGTGACACCGGTCTCGGCGTGCGCGTCGGGTTCGGAGGGCATCGCCCAGGCCTGGCGCAACATCGTGCTGGGTGAGGCCGACATCGCGATCTGCGGCGGCGTCGAACAGCGCATCGAGGCGGTGCCGATCGCCGGTTTCGCCCAGATGCGCATCGTGATGTCGACCAACAACGACGATCCGGCCGGTGCGTGCCGGCCGTTCGACAAGGACCGCGACGGCTTCGTGTTCGGCGAGGCGGGCGCGCTGCTGGTCATCGAGACCGAGGAGCACGCCAAAGCCCGCGGAGCCCGCGTCCTGGCCCGGCTGATGGGCGCGAGCATCACCTCCGACGGCTTCCATATGGTCGCCCCGGACCCCAACGGTCAGCGCGCCGGGTTCGCGATGACCCGGGCGATGCAGCTTGCGGGCCTGCAACCCACCGACATCGACCACGTCAACGCGCACGCCACCGGCACCAGTGTCGGCGACGTGGCCGAGGGCCAGGCCATCAACACCGCGATGGGTGGGCACCGCCCGGCGGTGTACGCCCCCAAGTCCGCGCTGGGCCACTCGGTCGGCGCGGTGGGTGCGGTGGAGTCGATCCTCACCGTGCAGGCGCTGCGCGACGGCATCGTGCCGCCGACACTGAACCTGAAGAACCTCGATCCCGAGATCGATCTGGACGTCGTCGCCGGCGTACCGCGGCCGGGCAACTACGAATACGCCATCAACAACTCGTTCGGATTCGGCGGGCACAACGTCGCACTCGCCTTCGGCAAGTACTGAAACGGCAGGAGAACACATGACGACGATGACGCCCGAGGCTGCCGCAGAATCGCTGGATCCGCGCGACCCACTGCTGCGGCTGTCCACGTTCTTCGATGACGGCACCGTCGAGCTGTTGCACGAACGGGACCGTTCCGGCGTGCTGGCCGCCGCCGGCTCCGTCAACGGGGTGCGCACCGTCGCGTTCTGCACCGACGGCACCGTGATGGGCGGCGCCATGGGCGTCGACGGCTGCAAACACATCGTCGACGCCTACGACGTCGCGATCGAGGAACAGAGCCCGATCGTCGGCATCTGGCACTCCGGTGGTGCGCGGCTGGCCGAGGGCGTCAAGGCGCTGCACGCGGTGGGCCTGGTCTTCGAGGCGATGATCCGTGCGTCGGGCTACATCCCGCAGATCTCGGTGGTGGTGGGCTTCGCCGCCGGCGGCGCCGCCTATGGACCTGCGCTCACCGACGTCATCGTGATGGCGCCGGACAGCAAGGTGTTCGTCACCGGTCCGGACGTGGTGCGCAGCGTCACCGGTGAGGACGTCGACATGGCCTCGCTCGGCGGGCCGGACGCCCACCACAAGAAGTCCGGGGTGTGCCACATCGTCGCCGACGACGAACTCGACGCCTACGCCCGTGGCCGCCGCCTGGTCGGCCTGTTCTGCCAGCAGGGGATCTTCGACCGCTCCAAGGCCGAGGCCGAGGACACCGACCTCAAGGCGCTGCTGCCCGAGTCGGCGCGGCGCGCCTACGATGTGCACCCGCTGGTCGAGGCGCTGCTCGACGACGGCGTCCCGTTCGAGGAGTTCCAGGGCAAGTGGGCCCCGTCCATCGTGGTGGGCCTGGGCAGGCTCTCGGGTCGCACGGTCGGTGTGATCGCGAACAACCCGCTGCGTCTGGGCGGTTGCCTGAACTCCGAGAGTGCGGAGAAGTCGGCGCGGTTCGTGCGGTTGTGCGACGCCTTCGGCATCCCGCTGGTCGTGATCGTCGACGTGCCCGGCTACCTGCCCGGGGTGGATCAGGAGTGGGGCGGCGTGGTGCGTCGCGGCGCCAAGCTGCTGCACGCGTTCGGTGAGTCCTCGGTGCCGCGGGTCACGCTGGTCACCCGCAAGATCTACGGCGGGGCCTACATCGCGATGAACTCGCGTTCGCTCAACGCCACGAAGGTGTTCGCCTGGCCGGAGGCCGAGGTCGCCGTGATGGGCGCCAAGGCCGCGGTCGGCATTCTGCACAAGAAGAAGCTGGCGGCCGCCGGCGACCATGAGCGGGAGTCGCTGCACGAGGCGCTGGCCATGGAGCACGAGAAGATCGCCGGCGGTGTCGATTCGGCCATCGACATCGGTGTCGTCGACGAGAAGATCGATCCGTCGCACACCCGCTCCAAGCTGACCCAGGCGCTGGCCGAGGCCCCCGCCCGCCGCGGCCGCCACAAGAACATCCCGCTGTAGGCCTCTTTCCGCCGAAATGGCATTCCGGCATTGCGTTACTCGAACTTGCGCTGCTGGAATGCCGTTTCGGCGAGGATTTCCGCGGCGGCCGGTTCGGCGCGGGTACGGTCGGCGGCGACCAGCCCGATGCGGGTCCGGCGATCCAGGATGTCCTCCACCGTCAGCGCGCCCTCATGGGACACCGCGTATTCGAATTCCGCACGGATCACGTCGATTCCGTCGGCCACCGGTTCGGTCGGGCGGGCGCACGAGGCTCGGGCGATGACATTGGGCGCCTCGGCGCCGTAGCGCGCCACCAGCGAGCCCGGCAGCTCAGCCGGCGTGCGCAGGGTCGCCACCGGGTTGGCCGGGGCACCCACCAGCGGCAGATTGCGGGTCCGGCACGGCCCGGCGCTGAGCCCGCGGTCCCGAACGGCACGATCCAGGACATCCTCGGCCATGTAGCGGTATTCGGTCAGCTTGCCGCCGATCACGCTGAGCACGCCCGAGGCCGATTCGACCACGGCGTGTTCGCGCGACACGTCGGCGGTACTGCCCTGCCCGGTGTCCACCAGCGGCCGCAGCCCCGCGTAGGAACCGACGACGTCGCGGGGCCCCAGGCCGACCGCCAGCGCCGTGTTCACGGTGTCCAGCAGGAACGACACCTCCTGCGGTGTCGGCTCGGGCACGTCGGGGATCGGCCCGGGAGCGTCCTCGTCGGTCAGCCCGAGGTAGACCCTGCCCAGTTGCTCGGGCATCGCGAAGACGAACCTGTTGATCTCCCCCGGTATCGGGATCGTCAGCGCGGCAACCGGGTTTCCGAAAGCCTCGGCATCGAAGACCAGATGAGTGCCCCGGCTGGGCCGCAGGGCGATCGACGTGTCCACCTCACCGGCCCACACCCCGGCGGCGTTGACGACGGCGCGCGGGGCGACCTGCAGTGTCTGCCCGGTGAGCGTGTCGGTCAGGGTGACCGCGCGGCCCGACGCCTGCGAGGCCACCACCCGGGTGAGGATGCGTGCGCCGTGCTGGGCGGCGGTGCGGGCGACTGCGGTGACCAGGCGGGCGTCGTCGACGAGCTGCCCGTCGTAGGCCAGCAGTGCGCCGTCGAGCCCCGCGGTACGCACCGTCGGCGCCAGTTCCACCGCGCGGGGGACGTCGACGCGCCGGGACCGGGGCAGCGTGGCCGGTGAC
>NZ_JBSWXU010000209.1:0-6930 GCF_056160785.1 Mycobacterium sp. ABE4_509
CCCTCGTACGGGGCGACGACGATGACGCGGGCGCCGCGGCGCACCCCGGTGGCCGCGGCGGCCACCAACGCAGGCTCTCCGGGGTCGTCGCCGGCGACGATCAGTACGTCGAGGGCCCCGATCCACGGCGGCGTCTCGGCCGCGACGACCAGCGGTGCGCCGATCGATCCGCCCAGGATGGCCGCCAGCATGGTGGCGGCGGTGTGTGCGGGGCCGCGGCCGGTCACCCAGACGATGGTGCGGGGCGCCGCATCCGAGCGCACCGGGTCGAGGTCGCCTTCGTCGAGCGCCGCGGCGGTGGAGCGGACCTGCGCACCGGCCATCGAGGCAGCGCGTAGCAAACCCATCCGGTCTGCTTCGAGGAGGCCTTCGGTGTCGTCGAGGTCCACCACGGCAGCCCGTGCCGGACTGGCGTTCACGTCAATTCCTTTGTGCCGGCTTCTGAGCCGGCATCGATGCAGGCGGCGACCTCGTCGACGATGGCCTGGACGCCTTCGGAGGTGAGCGCCTCGACGTTGAGCCTCAGCAACGGCTCGGTATTCGACATCCGCAGGTTGAACCAGCTGCCGTCGCCGAGGTCGACGGTGACCCCGTCGAGGTGGTCGATGCCGTGCAGCCGGGGGCCGAAGGACTTGAGAACCGATTCGACGACGGCGGGAGCGTCGGCGACGGTGAAGTTGATCTCGCCGGAGGCGTCGTAGCGCTGGTAGTCGGCCATCAGGTCCGACAGCGGGCGGTCCTGTTCACCGAGCGCGGCCAGCACGTGCAGCGCGGCGAGCATGCCCGAATCGGCACCCCAGAAATCGCGGAAATAGTAGTGCGCGGAGTGTTCGCCGCCGAAGATCGCTCCGGTCTCGGCCATCAGCGCCTTGATGTAGGAATGCCCGACACGCGAGCGCACCGCGGTACCCCCGCGTTCGGTGACCAGTTCGGGCACCGCACGGGAGGTGATCAGGTTGTGGATGACCGTCGCGCCGATCTCCCGGTTCAGTTCTCGCGCCGCCACCAGCGCGGTGACCGCCGACGGCGACACCGCCTGGCCCTTCTCGTCGACGACGAAGCAGCGGTCGGCGTCGCCGTCGAAGGCGAGCCCGATGTCGGCACCGGTTTCGAGGACGAAGGACTGCAGGTCGACGAGGTTGGCCGGGTCCAGCGGGTTGGCCTCGTGGTTGGGGAAGGTGCCGTCGAGTTCGAAGTACAGCGGCTTGACCGTCATCGATGCGATCGGTCCGAGCACGGCCGGGGTGGTGTGACCGGCCATGCCGTTGCCGGCGTCGACGGCCACGGTGAGCGGACGCAGGCTTCCGATGTCGACCAGTGAACGCAGGAACTTCCCGTAGTCGACGAGCACGTCACGGTCGGAGAGGGTGCCGCGGGGGCCGTCGTATCCGGGCACCCCGGCGACGACCTCGTCGGCGATCGCGGTCAGGCCGGTGTCCTTGCCGACCGGTTTGGCGCCGGCGCGGCACAGCTTGATGCCGTTGTAGGCGGCCGGGTTGTGGCTGGCGGTGAACATCGCACCGGGGCAGTCGAGCAGACCGGAGGCGAAGTAGAGCTGATCGGTGGAGGCCAGCCCGATGCGCACCACGTCGAGGCCCTGGCTCAGCACGCCTTCGGCGAAGGCCGCCGACAGCACCGGCGAGCTGGCCCGCATGTCGTAGCCGATGGCGATCTTGTCGGCACCGTCTCGCACCAGCCGGGCGAAAGCGGCACCGACCTCACCGACGAAAGCGTCGTCGAGTTCGTCGCCCACGAGCCCACGCACGTCATAGGCCTTGATCACGCGTGCGACCGCCGCAGCGGACCGAGACATAGGACTCCTTGGACGACAGGACTGTTACACCTAGCCTAGCCGCCACCGCCGACCTACATGGCCGCCCTTCGAAGTCGAAATGGCATTCCAGCAGGGAAATCGCGAGTGAAATCCTGCCGGAATGCCGTTTCGGCGACGTCGCGGGTCAGTCGGTGGGGTCGGGGAGAACCCGCAGGTGGCCGCGGCGCCGGCCGTTGGTCTCGGGTTTGTGGGTCGGGGGTGCCATCAGCGCCCCGCCCTGCACGCCGGTCGCGGGGTCGGTGAAAGCGGTGAAGCCGGCAGCCGGGGCCGTACCGTGGCGACCTTCGCGCACTGCATCGGCCAACGCGACCAGATCGTCGTCGTCGGGCAACGACGGCAGCGGGCCAGCGTGACGTACCAGCTCCCAGCCGCGGGGTGCGGTGATCCGGGCGGCGTGCATGGCGCACAGGTCCCAGGAGTGCGGCTCAGACACGGTCGCCAGCGGCCCTACCACGGCCGTCGAGTCGGAATACACGAACGTCAGCGTCGCGACAGCGTAGTGAGAGCACCCGGGCCGGCAGCAGCGACGGGGAACATTCACGCAAGTGAGGTTATCGTGCACAATCCTCGGCATCGCGGCGGACACGCGCGGCCACCGGGCGGCCGACTCTCAACCGTTACGATCTTTTTCGTGACCGGGCTCAACCACCGGGGTTCGCGGCGCGGCCGCGAGATGCGTGGACCTTTGCTTCCGCCGACCGTTCCGGGTTGGCGCAGCCGCGCCGAGCGGTTCGACATGGCGGTGCTGGAAGCCTACGAGCCCATCGAGCGCAGATGGCACGCCCGGGTGGCCGCGCTGGATGTGGCGGTCGATGAGATCCCCCGGCTCGCGCCGAAAGATCCCGAGAATGTGCAGTGGCCACCGGAGGTCGTCGCTGACGGTCCGATCGCGCTGGCCCGGCTCATACCTGCCGGGGTCGATGTCCGCGGCAATTCCACGCGGGCACGAATTGTATTGTTCCGCAAGCCAATCGAGCGTCGCGCCAAGGACACTGTCGAGTTGACAGAGTTGCTGCACGAGCTGCTGGTGGCTCAGGTCGCCACCTATCTGGGCGTCGAACCTTTGGTGATCGATCCGACAATCGAGGACGACGACTGAAAATCCTGTTGGGTCTGGGTGCGCGAAATGCGCTAGATGATGCCGCGCTTGATGCGGCGACGCTCCCGCTCGGAGAGCCCGCCCCAGATGCCGAAGCGCTCGTCGTGGGCCAGCGCGTACTCGAGGCATTCGTCGCGCACCTCGCAGCCCTGGCAGATCCGCTTGGCCTCGCGCGTCGAGCCGCCCTTCTCGGGGAAGAACGCCTCGGGGTCGGTCTGCGCGCACAACGCGCGCTCCTGCCACTGGTCTTCGACAGACTCGAGCTCGTCGTCGAAGAATTCGCTTTCATTGGGCACCAGACTCAGCTGCGGGCGCCCGTTTGTTCCTGCTGACATCGGTCCGGTTTGGATGTGCGGCGCACTCCCCACCGATCCGAGGAGCCTGTTGTCGAACCGGACCGAATCGCCGAAATCGGCCTGCTCAAACGCCATGTTCCCCTCCTCCAGGTCTCGTAGATCCGTTCAATATCAGCCCCACTATGAAAGGTGTGGCCATCCCAATTCGAACAAGTGATCGAATCTCGGTCTGCGACACCGGAACCGGCCGGCCAACCGCGAAATGACACTGCTGTGATTACACACGGGTGAGCAGCGTCGGTCAAGCGGTAGAACAGGAATTCATATCATTCCGTGACATCAATTCGGCGCGTCGCGCTATGGCGTGTCGGTCACCATCGGGTCACCCTCGCCGCACCGCCACCGGCACCCGCCGAACTCCGGCGCCGTCAACCGCCTACTCTCGGTCGGTGTGAAAGTCACGGTCCTGGTCGGCGGCGTCGGCGGTGCACGCTTCCTGCTCGGGGTGCAGCACCTACTCGGCCTGGGCCAGTTCGGCACCGGCGACGAGTCAATCCATGAACTCACCGCGGTCGTCAACATCGGCGATGACGCGTGGATGTTCGGTGTGCGCATCTGCCCCGATCTGGATACCTGCATGTACACCCTCGGGGGTGGCATCGACCCCGAACGCGGCTGGGGCCACCGCAACGAAACCTGGCACGCCAAGGAGGAACTGGCCGCCTACGGCGTGCAGCCGGATTGGTTCGGGCTCGGCGACCGTGACCTGGCGACCCATCTGGTGCGCACGCAGATGCTGCGGGCCGGCTATCCGCTCTCCGCGGTGACCGAGGCATTGTGCAAGCGCTGGTCCCCCGGTGCGGTGCTGCTACCCGCCAGTGACGACCGTGCCGAAACTCACGTCGTCATCACCGATCCCGGCCCGGGTGACGCAGCCGGCGAGAAGCGCGCGATCCACTTCCAGGAGTGGTGGGTGCGCTACCGCGCCCAGGTGCCCACCGACAGTTTTGCGTTCATCGGCGCCGACAAGGCGTCCGCCGGTCCCGGTGTGACCGAGGCGATCGAGGGTGCCGACGTGGTGCTGATCGCCCCGTCGAACCCGGTGGTGAGCATCGGCCCGATCCTGGGGATCGGCGGCGTGCGTGCCGCGCTGCGCGCGACACCGGCGCGGGTCATCGGCTACTCCCCCATCATCGCTGGAAAGCCGTTGCGCGGCATGGCCGACCAGTGCCTGTCGATCGTCGGCGTCGAGAGCACCTCGGCCGGCGTCGGCGGCTTCTACGGAGCCCGATCGGGCACCGGCATCCTGGACGGGTGGCTGGTCGCCGACGGCGACGACGCCACGGTGGACGGTGTCGACGTGCGCGCGGTGCCGCTGTTGATGACCGAGCCGGCCGTCACCGCCGAGATGGTGCGGGCCGGGATGGAGTTGGCCGGGGTGGCCCCGTGAGCGACCACGGCACGTCCGCGCGCGTGGAACTGCTGCCGGTGGCCGGGCTGCCGGAGTTCCGGCCCGGTGACGACCTGGCGGCCGCCGTCGCCGCGGCTGCGCCGTGGCTGCGTGACGACGATGTGGTCGTGGTCACCAGCAAGGTGCTCTCCAAGTGCGAGGGCCGCATGGTGGATGCGCCCATCGATCCTGAGCTCCGGGATACATTGCGGCGCAAGCTCATCGATGACGAATCCGTGCGGGTCCTGGCGCGCAAGGGCCGCACTCTGATCACCGAGAACGCGTTGGGGCTGGTGCAGGCTGCCGCAGGGGTGGACGGCTCGAACGTCGACTCGGGTGAACTGGCGCTGCTGCCAACCGATCCGGACGGCAGCGCACGACGCCTGGTGCAGGAGTTGCGCAAGCGGCTGGGGGTGCGGGTGGGAGTCGTGGTCACCGACACGATGGGCCGTGCCTGGCGCACCGGGCAGACCGATGTCGCGATCGGCGCGGCCGGCCTGACGGTGCTGCACGGCTACGCAGGCGAACACGATCGGCACGGCAACGAGCTGATCGTCACCGAGATCGCCGTCGCCGACGAGATCGCCGCGGCCGCCGATCTGGTCAAGGGCAAGCTGACCGCGGTGCCCGTGGCGGTGGTGCGCGGCCTGGAGCTGCGCGACGACGGATCCTCGGCCCGCACGCTGGTGCGTGCCGGTGCGGAGGATCTGTTCTGGCTGGGCACCGAGGAGGCGATCGCGCTGGGACGCACCCAGGCACAGTTGCTGCGTCGCTCGGTGCGCAGCTTCAGCGACGAAGCCGTCGACCCGGCCGTCATCGAGGGCGCGGTGGCCGAGGCGCTGACCGCGCCGGCGCCGCACCACACCCGGCCGGTCCGGTTCGTGTGGGTGCAGGACGCAGCGGTGCGCGCCGGGTTGCTCGACGAGATGAGGGTGCGCTGGCGGGCCGACCTGACCGACGACGGCCGCGACGCCGAGTCGGTCGAGCGGCGGGTGGGCCGCGGCCAGATCCTCTACGACGCCCCTGAGCTGGTGATCCCGTTCATGGTGCCCGACGGCGCACACAGTTATCCCGACGCGCGGCGCACCGAGGCCGAGCACACCATGTTCACCGTCGCGGCCGGTGCGGCGGTGCAGGGCCTGCTCGTCGCGCTGGCGGTGCGCGGCGTGGGGAGCTGCTGGGTGGGGTCGACCATCTTCGCGCCGGACGTGGTGCGCTCGGCGTTGGATCTGCCCGGGGATTGGGAGCCGCTGGGCGCTGTGGCGATCGGGTATGCCCCCGACGGGCCCGGGCAGCCGCGGGATCCGGTGCAGGTGGACGGCCTGCTGGTGCGGCGGTGACGGCGCGATTTCGGCGTGCTTGTCGCCGCTGGGCGTCGATAACCACACCGAAATCACCGGGGAGCAGACTGTGGCGATGAGCCTGCACCAGTCCGCGGTCGAGGTGCTCAGCGCCTGGCGCCCGGACGATCCCGCCCAGGATTCGCTGCGTCACAGCGTGCTGGCGTTCCTGGTCGCCCGCGAGGACGCCTGTCTGCGCGAATGCGCGCCCGGCCACATCACGGCCTCGGCGCTGGTGCTCGATCACACCGGCAGCCAGGCGCTGTTGACGCTGCACCCGCGGATCGGCCGTTGGCTACAGCTGGGCGGGCATTGCGAGCCCGAGGACGAGAGCCTGATCGCGGCGGCGTTGCGGGAGGCCACCGAGGAGTCCGGCATTGCCGGGCTGACGATCGCCGCGACGCCTGCTGCGTTGCACGTCCATCCGGTGACGTGTTCGCTCGGTGTGCCGACCCGTCACCTCGACGTGCAGTTCGTGGTGCGCGCCCCCGAGGGCGCGCAGATCGTGTGCAGCGAGGAGTCGCTGGATCTGCGGTGGTGGCCGCTGCACGAGCTGCCGGACGACACCGACTTCGGTCTCACCCAGCTCGCCGCCGCCGCGAACGTGCATCCCCGGTAACTAGCCGGCCGCCGGCCTCAGATATCCGACGAGAAGCGGATGCCGCCGTCGGGGATGGTGATCCCCGGCCACACCCGCGCACCGCGCAGCAGTTCGCAGCGCGCCCCGATGTCGGCGCCGTCGCCGATCACGCCGTCGCGGACCAGCGCCCGCGGCCCGATCCGGGCGCCGAACCCGATGATCGAGCGTTCGATCACCGCGCCGGCCCCGACGGTCACCCCGTCGAAGATGACCGCGCCGTCGAGCCGGGCTCCCCCGGCCACCTCGGCGCCGCGGCCCACCACGGTGCCGC
>NZ_JBSWXU010000210.1:0-6826 GCF_056160785.1 Mycobacterium sp. ABE4_509
CCTCGGCGCGGTGCCGATGCGACGGCTCCCCGCCGCTCCGCCGGTGCGCTCCCTGCGGCTCACCGGCCGGGGCCGGCTGCTCGCTCTCCGGCGGATGCGGCTCGGCCGGAACGTCGATGATCGAGCGGTCCTCACCGTCGCCGTGATCCACTTCGGCGTAGTCCTCGTCGGGGACCTCTTCGACGTCCTCGGCATCGACACGGCTGATGCTGACCCTGCGCCCGGCTGCGTCGCCGCGCGGTGTCCACGACCCGGCCGCCCTGCTGCGGTCGGCCTCGATCGCGTGCCGGTGCGACAGGTCGGCATCGAAGAGGAACTCGAGGTTGATCCGCAGCGAAGCCAGCTCGGCACGCAGCGCGGCGACCTCGTCGGCCTGCTGCGCGCTCAGCTCCGCGACCAACTCCCGGCGCAGCTGCGATTCGACCGACAACTCGTACTCGCGGCGCGCCGATATCTCCCGGTCGAGTTGCAGGTCGTAGACCAACTTCAGATCGCGCACCTTGGCCTGGTCGCTGTCGCTCTGACGCCGGTACACCACTGACACGAACGCGGCCACCACCGCCGCCCACAGCGCGAGAATGACTGCGAGCTTGAGCAGTTCGACCCGATCGGTGAAAACCAGCGCCGAACTCGCCACGATGGCGAGCACCAGCAACGCCGTCATCAGATACCAACCAGGCCGGCGTCCGCCGCGGCGGAGCCGGGCGCCGCGGGTCGGATCGGTCATGGGCCGACTGTACCCGCCACAGGTCGGCAAGCGTGTCGACCCGGACGGCGATTCGGCCTGCTGAGCGACTTGTTCGGTCAGTCCACGGCCGGTTCGGCGTCGTCGAGCGGGTCGTCGGGCGATTTGCAGCAATGCTCAAGCCACAGCGCCGCGACCACCAGCGCCAGGGCGCACAGCGCGGCCACGATGGCACCGGGGGTGTCCTCGGCGGCCACCCGCAGCTCGGAGCGCCGGGGCACCAGATAGGCCACCACACCCAACCACCAGCCCAGCACCACACCGCCCATCCACGCCGAGGCCTTGGCGATCACCACCGAGCGGGCCACCGCAAGCGGATGCAGGCGGCCCCCGCCGACGCCGACCTCACCGTCGCGGATGCGGGCCCGGACCAGGAACCCCCAGCCACCGATCGCCGCGGCCACCCCGAGGAGCGAAACTCCGGTCCACAGCGTGATCGGCGGGAACCACCGGTACACCACACGCACCAGCAGATAGCCGAGCACCCCGGCGAGCACGACGGCCAGCGCGAGGTCGCGCTTGCGGGTCAACCCCATCAGCGACCGTCCCCGGTCCGCAGTGAGCGACCGGTCGTCCGCACACCGGCGCGTTCCTGCGGGTCGAGGCCGACCAGCACGTCGGCAACCCGGGTCGGCTCGCCGCCGACGGTCAGGGTGGCGTCCGGGTCGACGGCAAGCCACGGCACCAGCACGAAGGCCCGCAGATGTGCGCGCGGGTGGGGCAGGGTCAGCTCAGGGTCGTCGCTGATCACCTCGCCGGACGCACCGCGACAGCTGATCAGGTCGACGTCCAGGGTCCTGGGCCCCCACCTGAGGTCGCGCACCCGGCGCGCCGCCGCCTCGAACCGGTGCGCGGTGTCCAGCCAACAGCGCTCATCGGCGGCGGGATCGGCCGCCAGGATCACCGCGTTGAGGAAGGGGTCCTGCTCGACACCGCCCCACGCGTCGGTTTCGTACACCGGCGAGACGGCGACCACCGCAGCACCGAGCCCGTCCACCACCGACTGCAGGTGAGCCATCCGGTCGCCGATGTTGGACCCGACGGACAGCACCACTGAGGTCATCGACGCCTCACCCGCCCACGCCTGGCCGGTCAGCGCGGCGCGAGCGGCGCGCCACCACGGCGACGTCGGCGAAGTCCAGCGGGATCGGCGCAGCCGGTTTGTGGACCACCACCTCGACGGCATACACCCGCTCGTCGGTCATCACGTCCTCGGCGATCAGTCCGGCCACCGTTTCGATGAGCCGGCGCGGCGGGCCGGCGACGATGTCGGCCGCGCGCTGCGCCAGACCCCCGTAGTCGAGGGTGTCGGCGAGGTCGTCACTGGCCGCCGCCGCACGCAGATCGATCCACACGGTGATGTCCACGACGAAATCCTGGCCGTCGCGCCGCTCGTGGTCGAAGACGCCATGGTTACCGCGAACCGTCAAGCCGCGCAACTCGATCCGGTCAGCCACTGGCCTGCTCCCCCAGCCCGGCCTGCGCCAGTCGCCATGCGTCGACCACCGCCAGAGCATCCACCGAAGCCCTGACGTCGTGCACCCGAACGCCCCACACACGGTGCCATCCGGCCAGCGCGGAGATCACCGCGGTGGCGGTCTCGCGCCCGTCGGGTGGTCGTGGCTCGCCCGCCGAGTCTGCGAGCAGGGCGCCCAGGAACCGTTTGCGCGAGGCGCCCACCAGCACCGGGATGCCCGTCTCGACCAGCTGCGGCAGTGCCCCCAGCAGCGCCCAGTTGTGTTCGGCGGTCTTGGCGAATCCCAGTCCCGGGTCGATGATCAGGTTCGCCGGGTCGACCCCGGCGCGCACCGCGGTGTCCACTCCGGCGAGAAGTTCGTCACGGACCTCGGTGACGACGTCGCCGTATCCGGGCACATCATGGGGTCGCCGGTCGCCGACCGAGCGCCAGTGCATCAGCACCCACGGAACCCCGGCGTCGGCGATCACCCGCACCATGTCAGGGTCGGCCCGACCGCCGGACACATCGTTGACGATGCGCGCCCCGCTCTCCAGCGCCGCTCGCGCCACATCGGCGTGCATGGTGTCGATGCTGATCGTGATCCCTTGCTGGGCAAGCTGTTCGACCACCGGAAGTACCCGGGAAAGTTCGACCTGGGAGTCGATGCGGCTAGCGCCGGGCCGGGTCGACTCGCCGCCGACGTCCACGATCGCCGCCCCCTGACCGGCCAGCTCGACACCGTGCTCGACGGCGCGGTCACGGTCGAGGAACAGGCCTCCGTCGGAGAACGAGTCATCGGTGACGTTGACGACCCCCATCACCTGCACGCCGGTCGGTGTGGTGGGCGGAAGACTGGCCGGGGTCACTTTCTCAAGATCAGATCCAGGGCTTCGGCGCGGGACGCCTTGTCGGTCTTGAACTGTCCGCGAACCGCAGACGTGGTGGTCACCGCGCCGGGCTTGCGGATCCCCCGCATGGCCATGCACAGGTGCTCGGCCTCGACCACGACGATCGCTCCGCGCGGACCCAGCTTGCGCATCAGCGCGTCGGCGATCTGCGCGGTCAGCCGCTCCTGCACCTGCGGGCGCTTGGCGTACAGGTCGACCACCCTGGCCAGCTTCGAGAGCCCGGTCACCCGGCCGTCGGTCCCGGGGATGTAACCGACGTGGGCCACCCCGTGGAACGGCACCAGATGATGCTCACAGGTCGAGTACATCGGGATGTCCTTGACCAGCACCATCTCATCGTGGTCTTCCTCGAACGTGGTGTTGAGCACGTCGTCGGGATCGGTGTAGAGACCGGCGAAGATCTCCCGGTAGGCCCGCGCGACCCGCGCCGGGGTGTCCAGCAGGCCCGGACGGTCCGGGTTCTCACCGACGGCTATCAGGAGTTCGCGCACGGCAGCCTCGGCGCGGGCCTGGTCGAAAGCCGGGGGGGTGAGCGTGGCCGTGTTGTTGTGCGACCGCGTCATCGAAGTCTCTCCGTTTCAGTGATCAGCCGACAGGTCAGCCGCGGTGCGACGAGCCCTCGCCGCCGCCGTCGCGGCCGGACTCCTCCGACGGGTCCGCTCCCGGCCCACCGTGCTGAGGCTGTCCGGGCTGGGGATGCTGCTGATACGGGGGGTATCCCGGATACGACGGCGGGCCCTGCTGCCATCCCGGCGGGGGCGGCGGCGGATACCAGTATCCGGGCGGCGGCTGCTGTTGCGAGCCGCCTTCGTGACGACCACCAGCGCTGTCCCGGGGCGGCCAACCCGGCGCGTGCCAGCCTGCCGGGGCGCCGTAATCGGGCTGCTTGGGTCCGTTCTCCGGCGCCCTTCCCGAAGACCCGTTGGGGCCGGCGCCGTTGGCGCCGTTGGCGCCGTTGGTGCCGTTGCGGTGGGCGGCCTCGGCCGCGGCCCGCGAGGCCTGCGCGATCGCGGTCTTGAACGCCGGCTCCGGCGCCGGCTTCGGCCACGGTTCGCCGCGCTCGATCGCCAGCTCGCCCGGGGTCTTGATCGGGGGCTTGTCCGAGGGCACCCGGCCACCGAAGTCGTCGAACATGGTCAGCCGGGGTCGCTTCTTCACATCGCCGAAGATCGCCTCGAGTTCGACCCGGTGCAGGGTCTCCTTCTCCAGCAGCTGACCCGCCAAGGTGTCCAGCACATCGCGGTACTCGGTGAGGATCTCCCAGGCCTCGGTGTGGGCGGCCTCGATCAGCTTGCGGATCTCGTCGTCGATGTCGCGGGCCACCTCGTGGCTGTAGTCGGCCTGGGTGCCCATCGTGCGGCCCAGGAACGGGTCGCCGTGCTCGGTGCCGTAGCGCACCGCGCCCAGTTTGGAGCTCATGCCGTACTCGGTGACCATCGCCCGGGCGATCTTGGTGGCCTGGTCGATGTCGGACGACGCGCCGGTGGTGGGCTCGCGGAAGACCAGTTCCTCGGCCGCCCGGCCGCCCATCGCGAAGACCAGTCGCGCGATCATCTCCGAGCGGGTCATCAGACCCTTGTCGTCCTCGGGCACCGCCATCGCGTGACCACCGGTGCGGCCGCGGGCCAGGATCGTCACCTTGTAGATCGGCTCGATGTCGGGCATCGCCCACGCCGCCAGCGTGTGACCGCCCTCGTGATAGGCGGTGATCTTCTTCTCGTGCTCACTGATGATGCGGCTCTTGCGGCGCGGCCCGCCGACGACACGGTCCACGGCCTCTTCGAGCGCGGGCCCGGTGATGATGGTCCCGTTCTCGCGGGCGGTGAGCAGCGCCGCCTCGTTGATCACGTTGGCCAGGTCGGCACCGGACATCCCGACGGTGCGCTTGGCCAGGCCCTCCAGGTCGGCGTCCTCGGCCATCGGCTTGCCCTGCGAGTGCACCTTCAACACCGCGCGACGGCCGGCCAGGTCCGGGGCGGAGACCGGGATCTGCCGGTCGAAGCGGCCCGGGCGGAGCAGAGCCGGGTCCAGGATGTCGGGCCGGTTGGTGGCCGCGATCAGGATGACGCCCTGCCGGTCGCCGAACCCGTCCATCTCGACGAGGAGCTGGTTGAGCGTCTGTTCGCGCTCGTCGTGGCCGCCGCCCATGCCGGCGCCGCGCTGGCGCCCGACGGCGTCGATCTCGTCGACGAAGATGATGCACGGACTGTTCTGCTTGGCCTGCTCGAACATGTCCCGCACCCGGGAGGCGCCGACGCCGACGAACATCTCGACGAAGTCCGAACCCGAGATGGTGAAGAACGGAACGCCGGCCTCGCCCGCCACGGCACGCGCCAGCAGCGTCTTGCCGGTACCGGGCGGGCCGAACAGCAGCACACCGCGCGGGATCTTCGCGCCCAGAGCCTGGTAGCGGCTGGGGTTCTGCAGGAAGTCCTTGATCTCGTAGAGCTCTTCGACCGCCTCGTCGGCGCCGGCCACGTCGGCGAAGGTCGTCTTGGGCATGTCCTTGGACAGCTGCTTGGCCTTGGACTTACCGAAGCCGAAGCCCATCCGTCCACCGGACTGCATCCGGGAGAACATCACGAACAACCCGACGAGCAGCAGCAGCGGCAGCATGTAGATCAGCAGGGTGCCGAGCATGCTGCTCTGGTTGACCACCGTGTTGACCTTGGCGCCCTTGGCCTCGAGCGCCTCGAACAGGGTGACCCCGTACCCGGTCGGGTACTTGGTGATGATCTTGGTGCTGTCCTCGGTGTCGCCGTTGCCGTTCTTCAGCTCGAGGCGAAGTTGTTGCTCGCGGTCGTCGATCTGCGCGCTGTTGACGTTGTCGCTGCTGATCTGTGCCATCGCGACGGACGTGTCGACGTTCGTGTACTCGCGGGTGTCGTCGCTGAGGCGGAAGAACAACCAGCCGAGCAGCAGCACGACGGCGATCACCGTCAGGGTGCGGATCACATTCTTGCGGTTCATATGAGTGTGTGGTTCATCGATTCCTGGCGCCGGCGGGGCGGAACCGTCGACCAAATCCTTCCAATACGCGCAGCTGGAATAGTCAAGGCTACCGCTTGACCACGCTAGAGGAACGTTCGGCAGTTCCCAGATGTGCCCGCCACGCCCCGACGGCCGTCCAGCGGGGGCTCCGACCAGCTCAGCGCGGCATGGTTGGGTGTCCACCATGCGGTCGAGAATGATGACCACCAACGGCGTCACGCTGCGGGTGACCGAGGCCGGTGAACCCGGGGCGCCGGTGGTGGTCTTGTGCCACGGCTTCCCCGAAGTGGCCTTCTCGTGGCGCCACCAGGTCCGCGCGCTGGCCGACGCCGGCTATCACGTGCTGGCCCCCGACCAACGCGGTTACGGCGGCTCGGACAAGCCGGTGGACGTCGAGGCCTACACGGTGGCCGAGCTGTCCGCCGACGTGGTGGGCCTGCTCGACGCCGTCGGCGCCGAACAGGCGGCGCTGGTCGGACACGACTTCGGCGCGGTCGTCGCCTGGGCAGCGCCGCTGCTGCACCCCGACCGGTTCTGCGCGGTGGCCGGGCTGAGCCTGCCGCCGGTGCCCCGCCCCACGGTGCCCACGACGCAGGCGTTCCGCCGCCTGTTCGGCGACCGGTTCTTCTACATCCTGTACTTCCAGCAGGTCGGCCCGGCCGACACCGAACTGGCCGCCGACCCGGCCACCACGTTCCGGCGCCTGTTCGCGTCCGCCCGGCC
>NZ_JBSWXU010000211.1:0-6772 GCF_056160785.1 Mycobacterium sp. ABE4_509
GGCGGGGCCCGGGCCGCGCCGGACCGGGTTTGGGCTTGGGTTTGGCGACGGCGGCCGGCGACGGTCTGCGGACCGGCGCAGCCGAAGGGATGGGCGCGGAGTCCGGCCCGCTGGGCTGTGCGTCCTGCGCTTCGCCCGGTTCGGTGATCGTCATGGTCGGTTACCTCGTGCCCTCCGCGCGGAATCCGCGCACCTGCCGCGCTGCGCGGCGCCTGGTAGCTGGTCGGGAGCGACCCGTCTGACTCGCAGCGACGGGCACACTCCTGGAAACTATTGAAACAGGTCGCGGGGCTCTGTGCCCGCGCCTTGGCCACGGCGCCTCTTTAGGCTCGGTACCAAACCCCGGGGAGGTCGTCGATGGCGAGAGCGGATATCGCCGCTTTGCTTGCCTTGGCCGCAGCCATGTTCATCGCGGTCGGCGACGTCATCCACCAACGATCCGCCGTCGAGGTGACCGATGAGCCGGTCGGGAACCTCCAGTTGTTCCTGCAGTTGTTGCGCGACGGCAGGTGGTGGCTCGGTACCGGTGTGGCCGCCGCCGGATTCGCCCTGCAGGCCGCGGCGCTGGGGCTGGGCTCGGTGCTGTTGGTGCAGGCCCTGCTGGTCACCTCGTTGCTGTTCGCGCTGCCGATCAGCGCTCGGGTGGCGCGCCGCCGGGTGACCAGCTGGGAGTGGATGTGGGCCGCGCTGCTGGCCGGCTCGGTGGTCGTCATCGTCACCGTCGGCAATCCGACGGCCGGGCAGGCGCGCGGCTCCCTGGAAACCTGGCTCGCGGTGGTCGCGGTGCTCGGGCCCGCGCTGGCGCTGTGCCTCGTCGGCGCCCAGATGTGGTCGGGCCCGGTCAGCGCGGTGCTGCTGGGAGCCGTCTCGGGTGCGCTGTGGGGGGTGTTCGCGGTGCTGACCAAATCGGTGGTGCACCGGCTCGACGTGACCAGCTGGGCCGGGGTGATGGAGCTGGTTCGCACCCCGGAGCTGTACGCGTGGGTGCTCGTCGCCGTCGGCGGTACCGCGCTGCAGCAGGCGTCCTTCCGGGCCGGTCCGCTGACCGCCTCGTTGCCCACCATGACCGTGGCCGAACCGATGGTCGCGGCTGTGCTGGGCATCGTCGTCCTGGGCGAGACACTGCAGCCCGGTGACGCCGGGTTGGCCACGTTGATCCTGGCGGTGGCGGCGATGGTGATCTCAACCGTGGCCCTCGCGCGCGGTGAAGCGGCCACCCGGCAACCGGCCTGAGCTGGTGCGGCTACGTTGGGATGCGTGCTGAGCGCCCTCGCGATCGTGTCGTCGGCACCGGTCATGGTTGCCGAACTCGCCGGTGCGGCCGCCGCCGAAACGGCCGATCTGCGCGACGCGGCGCTGGCGGCGGCCGAAAGGCTGCCCTCGCGCTGGCTCGGTGTCGGAGTGGCTTCCGACGACGCGATGTTCGGGCCCGACGCCGTCGGCACGTTCGCCGGCTACGGGGTCGACCTGCCGGTGGGGTTGTCCGCCGGTGCGCTCGACGGACCGCCGGCCGAGCTGCCGCTGTGTGTCCTGGTGGCGGCCTGGCTGCGGGGGCTGGTCCGGCCGTCCGCCGGCGCCCGGGTGCGCACCTACCGTGCCGACCACAGCGCCGAGGAAGCGATCGGGTTCGGCCGCCGGCTGCGGGCAGAGATCGACTCGGCCGCCGAGCCGACCGGGGTCCTGGTGGTGGCCGACGGGCTCAACACGCTCACCCCGGCCGCGCCCGGCGGGCACGACCCCGACTCACCCGCCCGCCAGCACGACCTCGATGAAGCGCTCGCCGCCGGAAACCTCGCGGCGCTGGCCGGTCTGCCCGACGGGGTGGTCGGCCGCGTCGCCTACCAGGTGCTGGCCGGGCTCGCCGAACCCGGCCCGGGGTCTGCCGAGGAGCTCTACCGGGGCGCGCCGTACGGCGTCGGCTATTTCGTCGGCGTCTGGACGCCGTGATGGGCGCGCGTCTGGACGCCGTGATGGGCGCGCGTCTGGACGCCGTGATGGGCCCGCGTCCGGGCGCCGTGCGGCCGGTGGCCATCGTCGGGCCCACCGGGACCGGCAAGTCGGACCTGGCCCTGGCGATCGCCGGGGAACTGGCCGGCGAACAACCCGTCGAGGTGGTCAACGCCGACGCCATGCAGTTCTACCGGGGCATGGACATCGGCACCGCGAAACTCGCCGTCGGCGACCGCAGGGGAGTGCCCCACCATCAACTCGACGTCCTCGACGTCACCGAGACCGCCAGCGTCGCGCGCTATCAGGATGCAGCGGCCGCCGACGTGGAGGCGATCGCCGCCCGGGGTGCGCTGCCGGTGATCGTCGGCGGTTCGATGCTCTACGTGCAGTCCCTGCTCGACCAGTGGTCGTTCCCGGCCACCGACACCGCGGTTCGCGCCCGGTGGGAGGGCGAACTGGCCCGGGTCGGGGTCGCGGCCTTGCACGCCGAGCTGGCCCGCGTCGACCCGGATGCGGCGGCCACCATCCTGGCCACCGACGGCCGCCGGATCGTGCGGGCGCTGGAGGTGGTGGAGCTGACCGGCCGGCCCTTCGCCGCGTCGGCGCCACGTATCGGCGAACCGCGGTGGAACACCGCCATCGTCGGGCTGGACTGTGACACCGCGCTTCTCGACGAGCGGCTGGCCCGCCGGACCGACCTGATGTTCGCCAAGGGCCTGGTCGAGGAGGTGACCGCGCTGCTCGACCGCGGCCTGCGCGACGGGGTGACCGCGGCCCGGGCGCTGGGCTACGCCCAGGTGATCGCCGACCTGGATGCCGGGGGCGACGGATCGGGCGCCCGGGAGCCGACATTCGTCGGGACACGCCGCTATGTGCGCCGGCAGCGCTCCTGGTTCCGGCGTGACCACCGCATCCACTGGCTGGACGGAGCGGCGCCCGGAAACGCCGAACGCGTGCTGCGGATCTGGCGGGACGTATCCTGAACAGGTGAAGTTCGCCAAGGGGCACGGCACGGAGAACGACTTCGTGGTCCTGCTCGACGAGCCCGCCGCGGTCGCGCTGACCCCGGCGGCGGTCACTGCGCTGTGCGACCGCCGGCGCGGGCTGGGCGCGGACGGCGTCCTGCGAGTCACCACGGCCGGGGCCGCCCGCCAAGCCGGCGTGCTGGACCGGCTTCCCGAAGGTGTCGGCGCCGGGGACTGGTTCATGGACTACCGCAACGCAGACGGTTCGGCAGCCCAGATGTGCGGCAACGGTGTGCGGGTGTTCGCCCACTACCTGTGGGCCGCGGGCCTGGAACGCCGGCGCGAGTTCGTGGTCGGCTCCCTGGCCGGCCCCCGGCCGGTGCACCTGCACGCCGCCGACGCCACCTTCGCCGAGGTCAGCGTCGAGATGGGCAAGGCCAATCAGTTCGGCACCGGCGGAGCAGTGGTCGGCGGGCGGCGCTTCAGCGGGCTCGCCGTCGACGTCGGCAACCCCCATCTGGCCTGTGTGGACCCCGGCCTGAGCGCCGACGAACTGGCCGCCCTCGACGTCGCGGCGCCGGTGCAGTTCGACGCCGGGCAGTTCCCGGAGGGGGTCAACGTCGAGGTTCTCACCGCCCCGTCGGACGGCTCGGTGCGGATGCGGGTACACGAACGCGGAGTGGGGGAGACCCGGTCCTGTGGCACCGGCACGGTCGCCGCCGCCGTCGCCGCGCTGGCACACCAGGGCGCGCAGACCGGAGCGCTGCGCGTGCAGATCCCGGGTGGGGAGGTCACCGTCACCGTCACCGAGGCCAACAGTTTTCTGCGGGGCCCGTCGGTGCTCGTCGCACACGGCGAGCTCGCCGAGGAATGGTGGACGGCCCAGCAGGCGTTAATCGAGGTGCATGAACAGTGATCTCCGTGCGAATCTTGATTCGCCTATGACCTATCCCGAATTCCGCAACGAGACCCCCAGTGCGGGCGAGCTGGCACTGGAAGACCGCAGCGCCCTGCGCCGCGTCGCCGGGCTGTCGACCGAACTGGCCGACATCTCCGAAGTCGAGTACCGGCAGCTGCGGCTCGAGCGCGTCGTCCTGGTCGGTGTGTGGACCGACGGGAGCGCGGCCGATGCCGACGCCAGCCTGGCCGAGCTGGCCGCCCTGGCCGAAACGGCCGGCTCCGAAGTCCTCGAAGGGGTGATCCAGCGCCGCGACAAGCCCGACCCCGCCACCTACATCGGGTCGGGCAAGGCCGCCGAACTGCGCGAAGTCGTGCTGGCCACCGGCGCCGACACCATCATCTGTGACGGTGAACTCAGCCCGGCCCAGCTCAACGCGCTGGAAAAGATCGTCAAGGTCAAGGTGATCGACCGCACAGCGCTGATCCTCGACATCTTCGCCCAGCACGCCACCAGCCGGGAAGGCAAGGCGCAGGTGGCGCTGGCGCAGATGGAGTACATGCTGCCCCGGCTGCGCGGCTGGGGTGAATCGATGTCCCGGCAGGCCGGCGGCCGCGCCGGTGGCGCCGGCGGCGGCGTGGGGACCCGCGGTCCGGGTGAGACCAAGATCGAAACCGACCGCCGCCGCATCCGCGAACGAATGGCCAAGCTGCGCCGGGATATTCGAGCGATGAAGCAGGTGCGGGACACCCAGCGCAGCCGGCGCAGCGCCAGCGACACACCGTCGGTGGCCATCGTCGGCTACACCAACGCCGGCAAGTCGAGCCTGCTCAACGCGCTGACCGGCGCTGGTGTGCTGGTCGAGAACGCGTTGTTCGCAACGCTGGAACCCACCACGCGCCGTGGACAGTTGGACGACGGCCGGCCCTTCGTGCTGACCGACACCGTCGGTTTCGTGCGCCACCTGCCCACCCAGCTCGTCGAGGCGTTCCGCTCGACCCTCGAGGAGGTCGTCGACGCCGACCTGCTCGTGCACGTCGTCGACGGCTCCGATGTCAACCCGCTGGCCCAGATCAACGCGGTACGCCAGGTCGTCAACGACGTGGTCGCCGAGTACGGCATCGCGCCGCCGCCGGAACTGTTGGTGGTCAACAAGACCGACGCCGCCAGCGGTCTGATGCTCGCGCAACTGAGAGGCGCGCTGCCCGGCGCGGTGTTCGTCTCCGCGCGGACCGGGGACGGGCTGGCGAAGTTGCAGGCCCGGATGGCCGAGATGATCGAGCCCCGCGACATCGTGGTGGACGTGACCATCCCCTATGACCGAGGCGAATTCGTCAACCGGATCCATGCCGAAGGGCGGGTGGACGCGGTCGAGCACACCGAGACCGGCACCAGGATGAAGGCGCGGGTGCCGATGTCGCTGGCTGCGGCTTTGGACCCGTTCGCGACCTACTGACCTGTACGAATGCGGTGTCCTGGCGGATGTGCGGTAGCGTGGTCGACGTCGGCCGCGGAAGAACACTGACGTCACCACCGCAGCTCGGCGCCGGGCAGGCGACAACCTCTGGAGCCCCCGGTGCTGCCGACACCCGATCACTCACCACGGCGTAACCGCCACTGTGTGCGCACTGCCGCTCGACGCTTACTCGTCGCGGCCAGCCGGGCACACACCGCCCGAAGCCGGAAAGGCACACATGACCACCTCGACATTCGCCGACCTCGGCGTGCCCGCACCCCTGGTGCAGGCACTGCAGGCCCGCGACATCACCACCGCGTTTCCCATCCAGGCCGCCACCCTGCCCGACTCGCTGGCCGGCCGCGACGTGCTCGGCCGCGGCAAGACGGGCAGCGGCAAGACGCTGGCGTTCTCGATTCCGTTGGTCGCCTCGCTGACCGGCCGGCCCAGCCGGCCGGCCCGCCCCTCGGGCCTGGTGTTGGCGCCGACCCGTGAGCTGGCCACCCAGATCACCGCGGTGCTCGAACCGCTGGCTGCCGCGGCAGGACTGAGCGTCACCACCATCTTCGGCGGGGTGTCACAGAACAAGCAGGTCGCAGCCCTGCGCGGCGGCGCCGACATCGTCGTGGCCTGCCCGGGCCGGCTCGAGGACCTGATGCGCCAGAAGCTGGTCACCCTCGACGGCGTCGCGACGACGGTGCTCGACGAGGCCGACCACATGGCGGACCTGGGCTTCCTGCCCGGGGTGACCCGGATCCTGGCGGCCACCCCCGCCGGCGGGCAACGGCTGCTCTTCTCGGCCACGCTGGACAACGGCGTCGACAAACTCGTGCGGCGCTTCCTCGCCGAGCCGGTCATACATTCGGTCGATGAGGTCAGCGCACCGCCCGCGGCGATGACCCACCACGTGTTCCACGTCGGAGGCGCGCAGCAGAAGAAGGAACTCGTGCACCGGCTGGCCTCCGGCACCGGCCGGCGGATCTTGTTCATGCGCACCAAGCACCAGGCCCGCAAGCTGGCCAAGCAGCTCACCGAATCGGGTGTGCCCTCGGTGGATCTGCACGGCAACCTCTCCCAGCCCGCCCGTGACCGCAACCTCGCGGCGTTCAGCGACGGCACCGCGCGGGTGCTGGTGGCGACCGACATCGCTGCCCGCGGTGTTCACGTCGACGGTGTCGAGCTGGTGGTCCACGTCGATCCGCCGATGGAACACAAGGCCTACCTGCACCGCTCGGGCCGCACCGCGCGGGCGGGAAGCGCCGGCGATGTCGTCACGGTGGTGCTGCCCGAGCAGCGTCGAGACACCCAGCACCTGCTCCGCCGAGCCGGCATCACGGTGCGTCCGCAGGAGGTCACCGCGCAGTCGGGCCCGGTGCACACCCTGGTCGGGGAGGTCGCACCGCTGCAGGCTCCGGCCCCGAAACCGGCTCCCGCCCAGGCGAAAAGCCAAGGCGGCGGCCAGCAGCGTGGGCACGGCGGCAGCCAGCAGCGCGGGCACGGCGG
>NZ_JBSWXU010000212.1:0-6723 GCF_056160785.1 Mycobacterium sp. ABE4_509
CCCGCGGCCGGCCGGCCGAAGGCCACCGGGGCGCGCGCGCCACGCCGGCGCTCCAATTCGACTGCCATCGCCGCGGCGAATTCCGACATCTCGTCGCTCATCGCGGCGTCGGTGTCTGCGATCAAGGTCCGGACGACGACGAGCACATCGCCGATCACCGTGACGTAGGCCTCGGTCGACGGATCCGGTGCGACGCCGGCGGCGTACCGGGCCAGCCGAACCAGCGTCGCTCCCGGGTTGTCGACCCGGGACGGCAGCATGCCCGGTGCGACGAAGACCGCGAAGCGCGCGTCCAGGTCGACGTCGTGGTGCTCGGCGCGGGCCCGCATGTCGTGTGCACTGGAGAAGCTGCCGTGCACCAGTGCCTGGACGAAGTCGCCGCGGGCCCGTTCCTCGGCCTCTTCGACGCTGCGCTGACGGAGCATCTCCGAGCCGATGATGGCGCTGGCCTGCTCGGTCAGCACGCGGTGGCGGGCCACGTCATGGTCGCCCGGCGCGGCCCCGGGGACCAGGACGGCCACCCAGCCCTCGAAGGACTTGCCGAGCCGGATGGCGCTGGCCACACAGGTCCAGGTGTCGTGTTCGAGCGCAGCGACCCTGGTGTCGTGTGCGCCGTGGCGGCGGGCGGCGGCGGGCAGATCGGTGGACAGCAGCTCGCCGACCGCGCCGGCGAGCTGACCGAGGCTCTCGGCGGGCAGGCCGTGACATCCGACCACCGCTCCGCGCGCGTCCAGGGCGAGCGAGGGGTTGCCCGCCAGGTTGGCCACTTCGCGCATGAGCGTCTGCAGCCCGGCTCCGCGGTGGAACAACCCGGCCAGCGACCCGTGCACGTGGGTGGAATAGCGCATCACGTGCACTTCCTGGTTCAACGTCCGCTCCGCGAGAAGTCTGTTGAGCGCAGCGAACCCGACCGGCGCGGCCATCTCGATGACCACCAGTCCGGCCGGCGGAGCGTGCTGGGAATCCAGCGGCATGGAGCCGTCGATCACCAGGGCGGTGGCGCCCCGAGCCGCCAGCGCCGACACCGACGTGCCGGCACCCGCCAGCGCGTCGGGGCGGGTGTAGACGGCGACCGCGTCGAGCGGTTGGGGTGCGGACATCACCTCGTCGAGCGGCAACACCCAGGTCAGCGGGCGATCGAGCAACTCGGCTCCGGCCACCACCCGGGCGTCGGTGAGCAGGGCCTCATCGAGCAGACCACGCACGGTCATCCGGGCGGGGTCGGCCATCGAAAACATCATCTGCAGTCCTGAGCATCGGGTGTGTCCTGAACGAATACCCGATCCCATGCACCGATGCCATGTGCACATTGACCGGGTAGTTGTCAATTTACCGGTTGTTTTGACCATGCCGTGAGGTGCGCGCGCTCGGTAGACATGGCCTGTCAGCTCGTGGACTCGTCAGAAAGTTGAGCCTCCCCATGCACCAGATCCACCGGATCACCCTCGACGACGCCCTCCCGTTGTTGGCCGCCGGCCGGGCCAAGGCCGAGGAGATCGGCGTCAAACAGACCCTGTGCATCTGCGATGACGGCGGTAACGTCCTTGCCCTGCACCGGCTTCCGGGCGCGCGCCTGACCGGCGTGGAGATCGCGATGGCCAAGGCGTTCACCGCCGCGGGGCACGAGCGTGCCACCCACCTGTTCAACGAGCCGCCCAACGGTCCGGCGCTGCCCGGGAACGAGGCCTTCGGCATCAGCCACATGCTGCCGGGCAAGTTCGCGATCTTCGTCGGCGGTTTCCCGTTGGTCTTCGACGGTCAGATCGTCGGCGGGGTGGGGATCAGCGGCGGGAACGGGGCGCAGGACAAGGCGGTCGGCGCGGCGGTACTCGCCGAGTTCGAGGCGCTGACCGCCGCGGTCGGCAGCCGCTGACCGGCCCGCACCGTTCCGGTGTGTGCACCCTGACCAGCGCTGGATGCGATCACTGGCGATCCTGCCCATGGTGCCGCAGCCGATACAGCAGTTAACATCAATAACCACAACAGATTTCGCTACAACATCCGCAGTCACGCTGGAAAGGAACAGCACCGATGACCGAACTTCTGGGACGCGCCGAGTTCCGCACGGAACTCGAGAACGCCATCAAGGGACGCGAGGCCAAGAACGCGTCGTTCTCCAAGGCCTGGGCCGAAGGACGGCTCGAGCGGCACCACTTCGCCCGCTGGGCCGAGAACCACTACCACTACGTCGGCCCGTTCGCCGACTACCTGGCCAACATCTATGCCAACACCCCGGACGAGTTCACCGGCGCCAAGGATTTCACGCTGCAGAACATGTACGAGGAGGAACTGGCGGACATCCGCCACACCGACCTGCTGATCAAGTTCGGCGAGGCCTGCGGAACCACCCGGGAACGCATCGAAGACCCGAACAACATGAACGCGATCACCCGTGGCCTGCAGTCCTGGTGCTACGCGGTGTCGCAGCGCGAACACTTCGTGGTGGCCACCGCAGCGCTGGTGGTGGGGCTGGAGTCGCAGGTGCCGAGCATCTACACCAAACAGATCGTGCCGCTGCGCGAGACCTACGGATTCACCGAGGACGAGATCGAGTTCTTCGACCTGCACATCACCTCCGATGTGGTGCACGGGGAGCGCGGCTATCAGATCGTGCTCGACCACGCCGACACCCCGCAGCTGCAGCAGCGCTGCCTGCAGCTGGTGCGCTGGGGCGCCGAAATGCGGTTCTCCTACACCAAGGGCCTGTACGACACCTACGTCGCGGCGGAGCTCGAGCCGGTCGCGGTCTGAGTGATTTCGGCGTGATCGTCTGCGCCAGCCGTTGACGATCACGCCGAAATCGCAACCGGGAGGAGCCATGATGACAGCGGAATGGGTGGCCGTGGCCACTGCCGAGGACATGCGGAGACGTCGCAAGCTGCGTGTCGAGGTCGACGGCGTCGCCATCGCCCTGTTCCAGGCCGGTGGGCGGGTGTACGCATTCGCCGATCTGTGTGTGCACCAAAACCGTTCGCTGTTCAAGGGCACGCTGTTGCACGGCAAGGTGATCTGCCCCGGACACCAGTGGCAGTTCGACCTGGAAACCGGCTACGAGGCCGACCAGGACCGCTGCCAGCCGACCTATCCGGTGCGTGTCGACGACGCCGGCACCGTCTTCGTCCAACCGAGGCCGACGCGGACCGACCCGGCCGCGGAGGCAGAACAGGAGGCCCGGGCATGACCCGCCGCACCTTCGTCACGATCGGGGCCGGGCAGGCGGCCGCGGTCACCGCTCGCAACCTTCGCAGACGCGGCTTCGACGGCCGGATCGTGCTGCTCGGCGCCGAACCGCACGCACCCTATCAGCGGCCCCCGCTGTCCAAGGAGTTCCTCGCCGGCACCGACGACCTCGATTCGCTCTGGCTCCTCCAGCCGAAATGGCTGGCCGACAACGATATCGAGATCATCACCGGCGCCCAGGTGCAGCGGGTCGATACCGCCTCGAAGACGGTGCGGGTCGCCGGCGGGCCCGACGTCGCCGCCGATGCGGTGCTGTTCGCCACCGGGGGAAGTCCGCGCACCCTTCCCGCGACGGGACCGCGGCCCGACCTGATCCACTATCTGCGCACCCTCGACGACGCCACCCGGCTCGCGCCGATGCTCACCCCCGGCCGGCGCCTCGCCATCGTCGGCGCCGGGTTCCTCGGGCTCGAAATCGCCTCCACCGCCGTCGCAGCCGGTGTGAATGTCACGGTCGTCGAGACCGCCGACGTACCGCTGGCCCGCGTCGTCGGGAGCGCGATGGGACAGGCGATGTGCCGGCTGCACCGTGACAACGGAGTCGACCTGCGCACCGGGTCCGCCCTGACCGGGATCCGGACCACCGGGCACGGGGTGGTGATCGAGCTCGCCGACGCCGGCGTGGTGGACGCCGACGTGGCAGTGGTCGGCATCGGGATCACCCCCAACGTCGCCGCGGCGGCGGCCACCGGTCTGCACCTCGACGACGGAATCGTCACCGACGCCGCCGGCCGCACCAGTGTGGACCAGATCTTCGCCGCAGGCGACGTTGCGCGGCGCTACTCGCCGCGGGCGGGAAGGCACGTCCGCCTGGAGCACTTCGACAATGCCAGCCGCCAGGGCGCCGCGGTCGCCAACGCGATGCTCGGCCGCGACGGCGTCGCCGACGACCCGCCCTGGTTCTGGTCCGATCAGTTCGGCCGCAACATCCAGTTCGTCGGTGCCGCGCAGGGTGTCCCGGTGATCAGGGGCGATCTCGACGGTATGGACTTCACCGGGTTCTATCTGCGGGGGGCCACGGTGTGCGGAGCGTTCAGCATCGAGCGGGGTGAGGACATCATGGCGGCCCGGGAACTACTGGGCCACCAGGCCGCCGCCGATGCGCTGTGCGACGAGGGCACCGACCTGTGGGACCTGGTCTACGACGACGAGCAGGTGCACGCGTGATCGACGGACAGAACTTCGTGGCCGGCCGCTGGGTGCCCGCGGCCTCGGGGCGCACCTTCACCCGGTGCAACCCGGCCGACCCGGCCGACGTCATCGGCGTCTTCCCGGCTTCCGGGCCCGAGGATGTCGCCAGCGCCGTCGACCATCTCCACAAGGCCGCGCCGGACTGGGCGTCCACCGCACCGGAACGCCGGGCCGCCATCCTCGAATCTGCTGCCGCGCAATTGGAATCGCGAAGTGATCAACTCGTCGACGAATTGGTCCGCGAGGAGGGTAAGACCGCGGCCGAGGCCAGGATGGAGGTCGGCCGGACACCGGCGAACCTGCGCTACTACGCGGGCGAGGCCACCCGCTGTGCCGGATCGACCCTTCCGGTGGCCGGTGACACCTTGGTGTACACGGTGCGCGAACCGGTCGGGACCGTGGGCGCCGTCACGCCGTGGAACTTCCCGCTGAACATCCCCTCGCGCAAGCTCGGACCCGCGCTGGCCGTGGGCAACCCGGTGCTGTTCAAGCCATCCGAGCTCACCCCGTTGATGGGGCAGCGGCTGGTCGAGGCGCTGCTCGACGGCGGCCTGCCGCCCGACGTCATCGCGCTGGTCCAGGGCGACGGCGCCGCCGGCGCCGCCGTAGCCGCCGAGGAACGGGTCGCCGCGGTCACCTTCACCGGCTCCACCGGGGTCGGCCGCTCGATCCACCGGCAGGTGGGCCCGCACCGGAGGGTGCAGCTGGAGATGGGCGGGAAGAACCCGGTGGTGGTGGCCGACGACGCCGATCCCGATCGGGCCGCGGCGATGATCGTCAAGGGTGCCTTCGGCCTGTCGGGGCAGGCGTGCACCGGCACCAGCAGGGTGATCGCCACCGAGGCCGTCCACGATGAGCTGGCCGAACGGGTCATCGCCCGCGCCGAGGCGCTGCAGGTCGGTCCGGGTGGTCAGGCCGGTGTCGACATGGGTGCGCTGGCCAGTTCCGGTCAGCTCGAGAAGTTCCTGAGTTACGTGCGGATCGGCGTCGACGAGGGCGCCACACTGCGCTGCGGGGGCGACCGGATCGACATCCCCGGATACACCGGTGGATTCTTCGTCAGGCCGGCGGTTTTCACCGGCGTCGAGCCGACGATGCGCATCGTCGCCGAAGAGGTGTTCGGGCCGCTGCTGGCCTTCCAGAAGGCCGGCTCGCTCGACGAGGCGATCGAGCTGGCCAACGCCACCGAGTTCGGACTGTCGGCGTCGATCATCACCGCCGACCTGGCCGCCGCCCAGTCCTTCGTCCGCCGGTCACGCACCGGCCTGGTCAAGGTAAACCAGCCCACCACCGGCATGGCGATGAACGCACCGTTCGGCGGCTACAAGGCGTCCTCGACCGCGACCTTCAAAGAGCAGGCAGGTCCTTCGATGATGGAGTTCTACCTGACCGAGAAGACCGTCTACCTCAACCCGACAAGCTGACCGGATAGCGGAGAAAAAACAATCATGACAATGGAATTCGTTCGTGTCGCCAGATCCGGTCAGGTGCCCGAAGGGATCGTCCGGCGGTTCTATGCCGGTGAGCACGAGTTCGCGGTGGCCCGGTTGAACGGCAGGGCCTACGCCACGTCGAACTACTGCAGCCACCTGGACTGCCTGCTCTCCTCGGGCAAACTGCGCGACGACGGTATCGGATGCTCCTGCCACGGAAGTGCTTTCGACCTCGAGACCGGCGAGCCGATCAGTCCGCCGGCCACCGAACCGATCAGGACGTTCCCGGTGCAGGAACGCGACGGCGAGATCTTCGTCGGTCTGCGGCCGGGGGAGCAGCCGGCCGGCCCGACGCGGCGGGCGCGCCGAGGCGCCTGATGGATGCTGCATCACGGCCCCCGGTGATGTCGGCGGGCGGCATGGTCAGCAGCAGTCACCCCGCTGCCAGCCTGGCCGGCGCGCGGGTGCTGGCCGACGGCGGGAACGCCGTCGACGCCACGCTCGCCATGGCGGCGATGACCTGGCTGGCGCTACCCGGCCAGTGCGGTATCGGCGGTGACGCCTTCGCCGCGGTGCGCGAGCCTGATGGGCGGGTGTGGACGGTCAACGGCTCCGGCTGCGGACCCGACGGCGGCACCGCAGATTTCTACACCGAACGGGGCCTGTCGGCGATCCCGCTGGACGGGGCGCTGGCCGTCGCGGTCCCCGGAGCTCCCGCCGCGCTCGCCGCGCTGCACAGCGGCGGTGCCACCCGGCCGCTGGAGCGCCTGTGGGAACCGGCCGCGCGGGTCGCCGAGAACGGTCTGGTCTGCTCGGCGCACACCGCCGGTGACGTGGCGACGGTGCTCGGCCCCGCGTG
>NZ_JBSWXU010000213.1:0-6651 GCF_056160785.1 Mycobacterium sp. ABE4_509
GCGGCGGGCCGTTCGAGCGGCTCGCCGCCGGCGCCGCCTGGGCGCTCAACGCCGCCGACCTGCCCGGCACGCAGTCCTGGGACGAGATGGACACCGAGGCCCGCATCCAATGGTGGGTGTGGCGGCTCGGTGCGCTGAACACCGTGGCGGTGGCCTACCCCGGGGTGTTGGGCGCGGTGGGACGGCTGCTGCCCATCCAGGATCTGCTCGGCTTCGTCAATCAGACCCTCATCCTGTGCGCGGTGGCCCGCGAACTGGGTGTTTCCGACCAGCATGCGCAGGCGAGGATGCTCGCCGCGGTGCTGTGCGAGCGCAGCACTGACCGGGCGGGGGAGCCACAGCCGTCCGCGCGGACCTCGGTGCGCCAGGTGCCTGCCCTGATCGAGGCGATCGGCGACGAGCTGGCAAAACGGCCGCAGCCGCGGGCGCCGTTCCGCTATCTGGGCATGCTGCCCGGTGTCGGTGCGGTCGCATCCTATTTCGGTGAATGCGGTGCTCTGGCCAGGGCGACCAAGGACAGCAGCCGCTGGCTGGCCGAAAGGTTTCCCGGGGCGGCATCGGGCGGTTAGCGTGAGGCGGTGACCGCGAAAACCACCTGCGTCGTCGTCGGTGGTGGTCCAGCCGGCATGGTGTTCGGGCTGCTGCTCGCCCGGGCCGGGGTCCAGGTCACCGTATTGGAGAAACACGGGGACTTCCTGCGTGATTTCCGCGGTGACACGGTGCATCCCACCACGCTGCGGCTCATCGACGAACTGGGCCTGTGGCCCCGGTTCTCCGCGCTGCCGCAGAGCCAGGTCCGCAAGGTCGCGTTCGACGCCGCGCCCGGACACCCGGTGACGGTGGTCAGTTTCGAGAAGCTGCGCCAGCCGCACCCCTACATCGCGATGGTGCCGCAGTGGGATCTGCTCAACCTGCTCGCCGAGGCCGGCGAAGCCGAGCCGACGTTCACCCTGCGGATGAACACCGAGGTCACCGGCCTGCTCCAGGAGGGCGGCCGGGTCACCGGTGTGCGCTACCAGGGCCGGGACGGGCCCAGTGAACTGCGCGCGGACCTGACGGTGGGCTGCGACGGGCGGACCTCGGTGGTCCGCCAGGCGGCCGGACTGCCGGTCCGGGAGTGGCCGGTCAGCTTCGACGCGTGGTGGTTCCGGTTGCCTGAGCCCGACACCGAGTCGACCTTCACGCTGTTGCCGCGGCTGGCCGCGGGCAAGGCGATGATCGTCATTCCCCGCACCGGCTATCTGCAGCTCGCCCTGCTCATCCCGAAAGGCGCCGATGCCCGGCTGCGCGCACGCGGACTCGACGCATTCCACGCCGACGTCCTCGACCTGTTCCCCGAGGCCGGCGACACGGTGCAGACCGTGACCTCGCTCGACGACGTCAAGCATCTCGACGTCCGGTTGAATCGGTTGCGCCGCTGGCACACCGACGGTCTGCTGTGCATCGGCGACGCCGCCCACGCGATGTCTCCGGCCGGAGGGGTGGGTATCAACATGGCCGTGCAGGACGGCGTGGCCGCCGCGCGGCTGCTGGCCGAACCGCTGCGGCACGGCACGCTGACCGACCGGGATCTGGGCTCGGTGCGTCGCCGCCGGTTGGTCCCGACCGCGGTGACACAGGCCTTCCAGCGCCAGTTCGACAAGCGGTTCCTCGGGCCGATCGTGCGGGGTGGGGACATCTCGGGCCCGCCGCCGGCCTTGATCCGGCTGTTCGACCTGATGCCGTGGCTCTCGGTCATCCCGGGCCACCTGGTGGGCGTCGGGGTGCTGCCCGAGCATGCGCCCGCATTCGCGCGCCGCACACCTGCCGGCTGACTGCGCGCACGAAACGTCGGCTCGATCGGCTGTCCCCTCCGCAGCCGATCGAACCGACGCTGGAAAGCGTAAGCCGGGTGCGGGTCAGGGGGAATCGGGGATTTCCCTCGTCTCTTGCGTCGATCGGTTCCGTGCAGGTCAGGGGCCCTCCGGGACCGGAATGGGGATCGGCACCGGGACGAACGGCACGTCAAGATAGGTCGTCGTCATCGGGTTCTGCGGCGCCGGGCTGGGTTCCTCGACGGTGCTGGGGACGGTGGTCGTCTCAGGAGGAACCGTGGTCTCGGTGGTGGGCGGCACCGTCGTGGTGGTGGTCGGCGGCGCCGTGGTGGTCGTCGTGGTGGTGGTGGTCGGCGTGGTCGTCGTAGTCGTCGTCGTGGTGGTGGTCGTCGTCGTGGTCGTCGTGGTCGTCGTCGTGGTGGTGGGCTGGGTTGTGGTGGTCGTGGGGACGACCGGCGGCGGCACCGGCTCCGGCGATTCAGGCGGCACCGGCGGCGGGGGCGCCTCGGTCATCGTGACGGTCCCGGCAGGGCTGGGTGGGGTGATCGCGCTGCTCAGCGGGTCGGTGCCGGGTCTGGGCCGGGGTTCGTCGGAGGAGTCGAAACTGGTCAGTGCGATCGCCAGGCCACCGACGACGACCAGCGCGATCACCGCCAGCAGGCCGGCCACCGGCAGCGGCACCCGCTGCCAGGGTTTGGAGTCGTCCTCGGGCGGCGGGACAGGCGCGCCGGAGCGCAGCGACTGGTAGGGGTTCGGCGCCTGATACTCGTCGGTGACCCGGTCGGAGTCCGGTGACCGGTACGGGTCGTCCCCGGCGTAGGGGACCACGTCGTCGACGTCGTCCTGCGACCAGGCCAGGGCCCGCATCGTCGACGAGGCCGCCTCGTCGACCGGCGGCACGACGGGAGCGGCCGGCGCCACCCAGGTGGCGGTCTCGGCGCCACGGCCGTACGCAGCGATCATCGCGGCGCCGACAGCGGCGTCCAGGGCGGGCTGCGGCGTCTTGACCACCGCCACCCGGGACCGCTCGGAGAGTTGCTGGGTGATCAGCGGGATGCTGGCGCCGCCACCGACGAGGACGACCGCCGATAGGTTGCTCCAGCCGACGCCGTTACCGGCCAGGACGCCCTCCAGTGCGTCGCCGACCCCGGCGAGCGGGCGGGCGATCAGCTCCTCGAGTTCGGCGCGGGTGAGCCGCATGTCGGTGCGCAGGTTCGGCAGGTCCACCGCGAGCGTCGTGGCGGTCTCGAAGGACAGCCGCTCCTTGGCCGCCCGGCATTCCTCGCGAAGCCGCGCCAGCGACCCGACGGCGGCGGTCTGGGCGGGATCGGCGGCCTGATCGCCCCCGACACGGTCGAGGACGTAGCCGAGCACGGACTGATCCACCTGGTCACCGGCGAAATCGGGGTAGCGCTGGGTCTCGCCGATGACCGCGAACGCCGACGCCCCGTCGGCCAGGGTGATGCTGGTACCGCCGCCGCCGAAGTCCAGTACCGCCACCACGCCCGACCGGTCGAATCCCGGATTGGCGTTCAGCGCCGTCAGCGCGGCCACCGCGTCGGGGATCAGCCGTGGAGCCGCACCGGTCGACGACACCAGCCGGCCGGCTCCCAGCGCCCCGGCCAGGGCGGCGGTCGCCGCGGGATTCCAATACGAGGGCACGGCGATGGCCACCTCGGCCGGTGGGCTCGACACGGCCTGGGCCGCCAACTCGTCGAGCGCCTCGACCACCAGCCGTTCAGGAGGGTACGCGGTGCCGTCTGCGGCCACCAGCGGCACCGGATCACCGACGCGCTCGACGAACCCGCTGAGCACCGTGCCGGAACGGCTCAACGCCGCCCGCCGGAGCAGGGGCTGATGTCCGACACCCACCGCGACGAAGTTGGTCGTCCCGATGGACATCCCCAACGGATCGCTCATGATTCACGCCACGATAGCGGCCCGCCCGGGAGTCGGGCGCGCTGACACCCCGCTGAGCCCGGCCGGCCGGCTAGGTCTTTGCTGTGACGCGGCGCAGCAGCACCGACCCGGCCGCACCGACTGAAATCAACACGATCGCCCAGGTGGCGGGCAGCGCGTCGGAAACGAGTGCGACGATCCCGATAACCGCGACGAAGGGGGGAAACCAGTCGAACATGTCCAGAACCGGCGGCGGCGGATCGGCGGGTTCACCCGCCTCCCGCAGAGCCTTTGCTGTCGCGAAATCGGGGTAGAACTCGGTGAACGACACCGCCCAGATCAGCATCCCGATCGGCACGATCCAGGCGGTCCAGAAGTTGTCGTTGTCGGCCAGGACGAGATCGCCGTACGCGCCGGCCAGCGCCGACACCAGGAACGCACCACCCCAGAAGGCGGTGATGACATAGTTGATGCGCAGGAACAGCGGGGAATCCCAATGCTCCTCCGGCGTAGTGTCTTTGGCGTAGGCCAGGGTGAACGGGCGGCGGATCACCAGTGTGACGGCCACGAACACCACCAGCGCGATGTTGCTCAGCTCCCCTGCCCACAGCTCCAGCCAGGAGATCACCGCCGGCGACCCGGCAACACCCAGCACGGCCAGCGCCGCGAAGTACAGCGTGGTGAACGCCTCGATCAGGTGCACCGGCACGCCGCGCCGCCTGCCGACCCACAGCGTCAGCAGCGCCAGCGCCAGGCCGGCGGAGGCCGCTTCCTCGAATCGCCCCGGGCCGTTGACAACCGCCATCAGGATCCACGGAGCCAGCCCCGCCAACGGCGACTTGACGTAGGCGTCGACGAACTTCACGGGGCGAAAATATCCGTCCGCGCCCGCGCATGTGCTGCAATGGCGGCCATGGCTGACATCGACGACATCCAGCAGGTCAAGTACCGCTACCTCCGCGCCCTGGACACCAAGCACTGGGACGACTTCGCCGCCACCCTCACCGAGGACGTCGTCGGCCGCTACGGCGAGTCCATCGGCGAAGAACACCATTTCACCAGCCGGGACGAACTCGTCGACTTCATGCGCAACTCCCTGGGCCCGGAGGTCATCACCGAGCACCGGGTGAACCATCCCGAGATCACCGTCGACGGCGACGAAGCCACCGCGACGTGGTACCTGCAGGACCGCGTGATCGCCCCCGTCTTCAATTTCATGCTCATCGGCGCGGGCTTCTACCGCGACCGGTACCGCCGGACCGCCGACGGCTGGAAGATCTGCGAGACCGGGTACGACCGCACCTACGACGCGTCGATGTCGCTGGAGGCGTTGAACTTCAAACTCAAGCCGGGGCGCGCGCTCAACCTGTGAGATCGGTGACCGCGATCACCGCGTCGGGCCGCAGCCAGCGCATGATCTCGACCAGCGTCGCATCGTCGATCGCGACGCATCCGGCGGTGGCCCCGCCGTCGGTGCTGTGCACGAAGAACGCACTGCCCTTGCCGGGGACGCGCTGCTTGTTGACCCCCATCACCACCGCATGGGCGTACTGCGGGATGTCGAGGTTCTCCGAGCCGGTGCCCGAGGTCGCGAACGGGCACGTCCCGGGCTCACAGACCTGCATGGTGTTGTAGGTCGGGCTGTTCGAGTCACCGTCCCACCAGTGGTTCGGCCCCACCTGCACATACTCCAGGCCGCTTCCTGGGTCGGGCTGCGTGCCGAAGGCGAAATCGAGCGAGTAGATCCCCTGCGGGGTCATCATCGATCCTTCGAAGTGGTTCGGCGACATGCCTTTTGCACCGATTTTGGCCGGGATGCCGACACCGCCTTCGACCGGTTGCCAACCCGACGCGGTGCGCTGCCACACGTCGAGCTTCGCGTCCGAGCCGCCCACCCCGGTCACCGACAGGACCTGGGTGGCGGCACCGACCGATTGGGCGAACCACGGGGTGAACTGCGCCGCCGCCGGCGGCGCGCCGAACAGCCCGACCGCCGACGCGCACAACAAGATCAGCAGACGGCGCATGCTCCCATCGTCCCCGACGAACCGTCGAGAGCCGATCACGCTGCGAACACGATCCGGTCGCGGTCGGCGGGCCCGTGCCCTTCCGGCGGCCCGATAGGTTGGTGAGCGTGGAGATGTTTCCGTTGCGCCGGCGCGGTCGTGGGGTCCGCCAGATCGGCCGCGGTCTGGGCACCCTGGACCGCGAAGTGTTCGAAGCCGTCGCCGAATCGCCCAGCCCGCTGATCGACTCGGTGATGCCGCGGCTGACCCGTGCCGCCGACCATTCCAAGCTGTGGCTGGTCATCGCCGCGGGCCTGGGCGTGTCCGGCAGCCCGTCGCTGCGGCGGGGCGCCACCCGCGGGGTCGCCACGCTGGCGCTGACCAGCCTAGTCACCAACCAGGTCGCCAAGCGGGTGTGGCGACGCGAACGGCCCAGCCCCATCCTGGTGCCGCTGACCAGACAGCTGCGCCGGCTACCGACCTCCTACTCGCTGCCCTCCGGGCACTCGGCCAGCGCCGCGGCGTTCGCGGTGGGGGTCGGCCTGGAGAATCCGCCGGTGGGGCTGGGATTGGCGATGCTCGCCGGCCTGGTCGGCATGTCGCGGGTGGCCGTCGGTGCGCACTACCCGGGCGATGTGCTGGCCGGCTTCGGGATCGGCGCTGGCATGGCGGTCCTGGGGGCCCGGATCGTGCCGCCGGTGGTGGAGGCGCAGGTCCCCGCCGCCGACCCGCTGCAGTTCCAGACCCCGGCACGCCCGGACGGCGCGGGCGTCGTCCTGGTGGTCAACCCGGCTTCGGGCAGCGGTACCGGCGCACGGGTGCTCGACGAGGTGCGCGAGGCACTACCGGAGGCCGAGATCGTCGAACTCGGCGGCGACGACGACGTCATGGCGGTGCTGCGGTCGGCCGGCCGGCGCGCCGAGGTGCTCGCC
>NZ_JBSWXU010000214.1:0-6595 GCF_056160785.1 Mycobacterium sp. ABE4_509
GGGGTGGTGGGCACGGCGGTGGCCTCCAGCGCCGGACAGCCGAACCGCGATGCCAGCGCGGTGGCGAGGTCACCGCCGGCCTGACGCCAGCCGACCACCGCGTCGACCCTGTTGTTGATCAGCGCATCGCCGTAGAGCACCACCGGGTCCAGCGCCGCCACCGACGCCACGATCCCCACACTGCGCAGCTGGTCGGCGGCGGTGTTGGCGACCGCCGCCGCGGTCGGATCGTTGTCGGCGACGCCGATCACCAGCGTCAGCGGCTCGCCGTCCCGCAGGAACTGGCCCCGGTTCTCGGGTGGGCTGGGGGTGGGCGCCGGTGGGGTCGGAGTGTCGGCCAACGCGATCCGGTAGCCCTCGTCGGCCAGCAGCGATATCGCCTCCTCCTGGGACATCGCAGGCGGGGCGGTCGGCACATATCCGGGGTCCGACGGGGAGCGGACCAGGGCCTGGGCCAGTGTGACGGTGTTCTCGTCACCGGCGCCGACGGCCGCCAGCAGATCGACGTCGAGCAACCCCAGGATGGCTTCGCGCACCTGTGTCGGCGCCAGCATCGGCTGGTCGGCCCGCAAGGTCAGCTGCATCACGCGCGGGGTGACGATGCGTGCGGTGCGCACCTCGGGGATGGCCGACAGTTGCGCGAACGCGGCCGCGCCGCCGTGCACCTGGGCGACCTGGGTGTCCCCGTTTCGGATGGAGTCGGCCAGCGCGGCGGGCGAGCCGCCGCGGCGGAACAGCAGCAGGTCGGGTTTGGCCGGTTCACCCCAGTAGCGGTCGTTGCGGGCCAGCAGGATCTCGTCGCGCTGCGGGTCGATGGTTTCCACCCGGAACTGCCCGCCGGTGACGGGCAGGGCCCGGGCCAGGCCCGCCGCGAACCCGCCGGGGACGTCCTTGACGATGTGGGCCGGCAGGATGTTGTTGAACAGCTCCCGCCACGCCGGGTAGGGCTGCGAGAACGTCACCACGGCGGTCTTTCCGCCCTCGACCGACTGCACCCCGGTGATCAGGTCGTAGCCGGCGGGGTCGACGGCACCGGGCTGGCTGACCATCTGGCGCCACAGGTACCAGAAGTCGTCGGCCCCGATCGGCGCGTTGTCGGTCCACTGCGCTTCCGGGCGGATCGTGTAGGTCACCGTGAAGGGGTCCTCGCTGGTGACCTCCGCGGACTCCAGCAGGGTCGGGTCGAGCTCCCAGCGTGAACCGGTCGGCGTGCGCGGGTCGGGGATCGGCCGGAACGTGCTCGGCAACACCAGCGCGCTGATCGCCGCGGTGACCGGTGACTGGTCGGACAGCAGGTGGTCGTTGAAGCCGGGCCCGATGGAGTCGATCGCCATGATGATCTGGCTGACCTTCACCGGGGGCGGCGGCGCCGGCTGGGTGGTGTCGGTGCTCTGCGGGGCCGGGGGCGGGCTGACGGTGCAGCCGGCGACCAACGTCAGAACTGCGGAAACCGCGGCCAATGCCGACCTGGGGACGGCGCTGACGCGTCGCTGAGTCGTCGGCACGCTCTATAGGGTATCCATCGCGCGGATGCGTTCCCGGTGACCGCGGCTCAGCCGCGCGCCTTGGCCCGCGCCTTGGCCCTGGCCCGCAGCGAGGCCGTCAACTCGACCTTGCGAACCCGCACGATCTCGGGTGTGACCTCGACGCATTCGTCCGACGCGCAGAACTCCATGGCCTTCTCGAGGTCGAGCTCCAGCGGCCGGGCCAGCGTCTCGATGACGTCGGCTGTCGAGCTGCGCATGTTTGTCAGCTTCTTCTCGCGGGTGATGTTGATGTCGAGGTCCTCGGCGCGCGGGTTGATGCCCACCACCTGGCCCTCATAGGTGTCCTGGCCGGGCTCGACGAAGAACTGGCCGCGGTCGGAGAGCTGGATCATCGCGAACGGGGTGATGCTGCCGGAGCGGTCGGACACCAGCGAGCCGGTGTGCCGGGCCCGGATCTCGCCGGCCCACGGCCGGTAGCCCTCGAAAACGGCATTGGCGATGCCGGTGCCGCGGGTCTCGGTGAGGAAGTCGGTGCGGAACCCGATCAGGCCGCGGCTGGGCACGACGAAGTCCATCCGTACCCACCCGGCGGCGTGGTTGGCCATCTCCTCCATGCGCCCCTTGCGGGCGGCCATCAGCTGGGTGATGGCGCCGACGAACTCCTCGGGGCAGTCGATGGTCAGCGCTTCGAACGGTTCGTGCAGCTTGCCGTCGATGGTGCGGGTGACCACCTGCGGTTTGCCGACGGTCAGCTCGAAGCCCTCCCTGCGCATCGTCTCGACCAGCACGGCCAGCGCCAGTTCCCCACGGCCCTGGACCTCCCAGGCGTCGGGGCGGCCGATGTCGACGACCTTGACCGACACGTTGCCGACCAGTTCGGCATCGAGCCGGTTTTTGACCATCCGTGCGGTCAGCTTGTGCCCGGACACCCGGCCGGCCAGCGGTGAGGTGTTGGTGCCGATGGTCACCGAGATGGCGGGTTCGTCGACGGTGATGCGCGGCAGCGCGTGGGCGTGCTCAGGGTCGGCCAGGGTGTCGCCGATCATGATCTCGGGCACGCCCGCGACCGCAACGATATCGCCAGCTGTCGCCACGTCAGCCGGCGTGCGTTCGACGCCGACGGTGGTGAGCAGCTCGGTGATCTTGGCGTTCGTGATCACCGGCGCGCCGTCGACCTCCCGCATCCAGGCCACCTGCTGGCCCTTCTTGAGCCGGCCGTTGTAGATGCGGATCAGCGCCAGCCGGCCCAGGAAGGCCGACGCGTCGAGGTTGGTCACCAGCGCCTGCAGCGGCGCCTCCGGGTCGCCCGACGGCGGCGGGATGTGTTCCATCAGCACGTCGAACAGCGGATCGAGGTTGTCGCCCGCGGGCACCTCGCCGTCGGCGGGCTGGGTGGTGCTGGCGATTCCGGCCCGGCCGGAGGCGAACAGCGTCGGCAGATCGAGCGCCTTCTCCGCGGCCGCCTGGGCCTCGTCGTCCAGATCGGAGGCCACGTCGAGCAGCAGGTCGTGGCTCTCGTCGACGACCTCGCCGATCCGCGCGTCGGGCCGGTCGGTCTTGTTGACCACCAGGATGACCGGCAGGTGGGCGGCCAGCGCCTTGCGCAGCACGAAGCGGGTCTGCGGTAGCGGGCCTTCGGAGGCGTCGACGAGCAGCAGCACACCGTCGACCATCGACAGCCCGCGTTCGACCTCGCCGCCGAAGTCGGCGTGGCCGGGGGTGTCGATGACGTTGATCACGGTGACCGTGCCGTCCGGGTGGGCGCGGTGCACTGCGGTGTTCTTGGCCAGGATGGTGATCCCTTTTTCTTTTTCCAGGTCACCGGAGTCCATCAGGCGCTCCACCGCGTCGTCGCCGCGGTGGGTCAGCGCCCCCGACTGGCGCAGCATCGCGTCGACCAGGGTCGTCTTGCCGTGGTCGACGTGGGCCACAATGGCGACGTTGCGGAAGTCGGGGCGTGCGTTCACGCCGGTGATTGTCGCAGTGCACTGCACCGATCGCGAAAACGAGAGAGGCAGCTCACTTGAAGCCGAGCAAGTTGGCCGACCTGAAACCGAAGAAGAAGTGCTGCCGGAGCAAGCCCCGGTGCAAGCGCTGCCCGGTGGTGGTGAACAAGGTCCACAAGGCGGAACTGAACGGGATCCGGGGTCAGGAATTGACGAAGGTGTACAAACGCGCCCGAAAGTCCTGATCCGGGCGTACCCGTGGGCGTACCGTCGGAGGTATCGGTCCGGCGTCTTGGAGGTGCCGATCATGACGGTTTATCTGGTGCCGACCATCGTCCTCGTCGCGGTTCTGGCCGTGACCACCACGGTGGCGTTCTACCTCGGTCTGGCCAATTGGGTCGGGGCCTTCTACGTGGTGCGGTGCGAGGCCTGCCACCACCTGACGTTCAACTCGCGCAACCGCCCCCAGGCGTCGTGCCCGCAGTGTCGTCACCCGGTGCTGACCCATCCGATTCACGCGTTGACCCATCCGGACAGCAGGTCCGATGTGCGGGTGGTCGGCGACCGGCTGCACTACTGAGCGGGCGTGCCGGCCGGGTCGTGGCCGGCCGGTGCGCGCAGCACCCGGACCAGGTCGGGCAGCCACGCGCGATCGGCGGGAACCCAAGGCAGCCCGTCGAGTTCGTCCGCCCCGACCCACCGCAGCGCGCGGTGGTCGTCGGGGCGCGGGGTGCCGCCGGTGCGGGTGACGAGGTAGGCACGCAATGTCGTCGTCGCACTGAGCGCGACGTCGCCGCCCAGGCGCGCACCCACTGTGACGGTGATGCCCAGTTCCTCGCGCAGTTCCCGGGTCAGGGCCTGGGCGTCGCTCTCCCCTTCGGAGACCTTGCCGCCCGGAAGCTCCCACAGCCCGGCCAGTTCCGGTGGCCGGGCGCGCTGCGCCACGAGCAGGGCGGCGCCCGAGATCAGCGCTCCGGCAACGACGATCTGTGCGGGCATCGAGGCTGACGGTACCGTCGGAGACATGGCTGTGTTAACCGATGACCAAGTAGACGCCGCACTGCCCGACCTCGACGGCTGGGAGCGCGCCGACGGCGCCCTGCGCCGCTCGATCAAGTTCCCGGCCTTCCTCGAGGGCATCGACGCGGTGCGCCGGGTGGCCGAGCACGCCGAGGCTGAAGACCACCACCCCGACATCGACATCCGTTGGCGGACGGTGACTTTTGCGTTGGTGACGCACTCGGAGGGCGGGATCACCGACAAGGACGTTCAGATGGCTCGCGAGATCGACGGACTGCTGGGCTAGCGGCGAGCCAGACCAGCGTCGCCAGGGTGGCGACGATGTAGACCAGACCGGCCCAGGCCAGATACCAGGGCCGCGAGATCTGCCAGATGTCGGGCTGGGCGAAGCCCAGCAACCACGGCACCCCGACCAGGGTCAACGTCAGCCATCCCCAGCCGAGGATCCGCGCGCCGAGGCAGCCGGCCAGCCGACCGTGCAGCAACCAGATCATCAGCGGGATCAGCCAGACCCAGTGGTGCGTCCACGAGATCGGCGAAACCAGCAACCCGAACAGCTGGACGACCAGGATCGCCCCGAGCCGGTCGGAGGCGCCGCCGATCGCTCGCCACGCCAGCCACGTCAGTACCGCGGTGACCAGGACCGCCACCAGGACCGGCACGCCGAACCCCGCGTCGTGGCCGAGGATCCGGGAGATCCCGCCTCGCCAGGACTGGTTGAACGACGTGGCGACCGGCCCGATGCGGTCGGCGTCGCCGAGCAGGTCGGTGAAGTAGTAGCGGGCCTGCTCGCCGACGACGACCAGCGACACCGCGACGGTTCCGAGGAAGACCAGTGCCGAGAAGAGCACCGCGCGCCAGCGCCGGGCGCCGAGGAAGTACAGACCCGACACCGCAGGGGTGAGCTTGATGCCGGCGGCCACCCCCACCAGCAGACCCGAGAGCCACCACCTGCTGCTGTACACCGCGGCGAGCACGACCAGCACCAGCAACACGTTGATCTGTCCGTAGTCGAAGGTGCTGCGCAGCGGCTCCGTCCAGATTCCGGCCGCGGTCCACAGCATCGCGACGCGGCGGCTGCCGGCGGGCGCGGAACCGAGTTCGAGCAGGCGCTGGCTCAGGCGGACCACACCGTAGAGCGCGGCGACCACTCCGACCTGCCAACAGACCGCCACCAAACCGAACGGCAGCAGGGTCAGCGGGTAGAACACGATGGCCGCGAACGGCGGGTAGGTGAACGGCAGCGGGAAGTCCGGAGTCTGCTCGGCGTACAGGTAGTCGTAGAGCGTGCCGGGCTGGTTCAGCGCTGCGGCGCCGCCCACGTAGACATGCAGGTCGACGAAGTTGGCTCCGGTGGGCACCAGGTAGGTCCAGGCCAGCCGGGCAGCGATGCTGGCGACCAGCAGAACCGGCGCCGCGGCGGTCAGCCTGGTCGCCAGTCGCGGCCCAGACGTTGCTGATGCGGAGTCGGAAACGTTTATGGGCCTGACTCTAGCGAGCGGTCACCGTCCGCCTTCACGTCCGTAACGGTTGCATAAATGCCACACGTGTCACTTGAGTAACTCTAGTAACGCACTAGCTTCGGTTGCAGGCGGTTCGTTCCGTCCCATCTATGCCTTCAGTGCCTTCGAAAACTTGGGAGACTTCCATGCACCGCACCCGGAAAGTGTTTGCAACAACGATCATCGCTGCGGCAGGGGCGGTCTCGGCTGCTGTCGCGCTGAGCTCCTCGGCGGCCGCGCAACCGGCACCCGCACCGGCGCCCGCTCCCGCTCCCGGCGTTCCGGGCCTGGACATGCTCCAGCAGCTGGCCAACCCGACAGCGGCCTCGAACCTCCTCCAGACGTTCGCCAACGCGATGAGCCCCGCGACCCCGACGACCCCGGCCACCGGCGCCGCACCCACGGCCACCGCCTCGGTCAGCCTGCCCCAGCCGGCCACCGCGCTTCCCGCGGCGACCGCTCCCGCGGCCCCTGCCGCGGCCCCCATGACGGCGCTGAACGGTCTGACCGACTCGCTCGGCGTGCCCGGCAGCCTGGTGTCGCTGATGCCCTCCGACCTCGGACTGGGCGGACTGCTCCCCGGTGGCGCAACCCCCACCGCCCCGGTCGCCACCGCCCCCGCCGCCCCGCTGGCTCCCGC
>NZ_JBSWXU010000215.1:0-6552 GCF_056160785.1 Mycobacterium sp. ABE4_509
GCGCTGGTGGGCCGGCAGCCGCCGGCACGCCGCGGCGCGCTGGCGCTGTTCCGCCGCCGGGAAACCCGGCGATGATCTGGGACTGGCAGTACGCCGCCGAGGTGTTTCCCGACATCGTCGTCAACGGCCTGCGCATCACCGTGGTGGCCACCGTGTTGGGCTCGCTGCTGGCTTACACGCTGGGGCTGGTGCTGACGTTGCTGCGACGCTCACCGATCCGGGCGGTCCGGTCGGTCACCTGGGCGTTCATCGAGTTCGTCCGCAGCACACCGCTGTTGGTGCAGATCTTCTTCTTTTTCTTCGTGCTGCCCGACGTCGGGGTGCGCTTCGACCCGTTGACGACCGGCGTGATCGCGCTCGGCGTGCACTACGCCACCTACACCGCCGAGGTCTACCGCGCCGGCATCGAGGCGGTGCCTCCGGGGCAGTGGGAGGCCGCGGTCGCGCTGAACCTGCCGCGGCGGCGAACATGGACGGCGGTGATCCTGCCGCAGGCCGTCCCCCGGGTGCTGCCCGCACTGGGCAACTACACCATATCGATGCTCAAGGAGACTCCCCTGCTGCTGATGATCGGTGTCCTCGACATCGTCGGAGTGGCAAACCAGCTGGGGTCGAGGGCTTTTCGCTATGTGGAGCCGATCACCATCGCCGGTGTGCTGTTCCTGGTGCTGAGCTACTCGGCGTCCCTACTCGTGCGATGGATGGAGCGACATGTCCGATACGCCAACTGACATGATCCGATTCGACCGGGTGGTCAAACGCTTCGACGACACCGTGGTGCTCGACGGGCTCGACTTCACCGTCGCGCCCGGGGAGTTCGTCACCCTGATCGGGCCCAGCGGGTCGGGCAAGACGACCATCTTGCGGCTGCTGATGACCCTGGAGCAGCTCAGCGAGGGCCGCATCTACGTCGGCGGGGACTGCTTGAGCCACATGTCCCGCCGCGGCCGCGAGGTGCCCGCCGACGAGAAGTACCAGCACGCAATCCGCAAACGGATCGGCATGGTGTTCCAGCAGTTCAACCTGTTTCCCAACATGCGGGTTCGGCAGAACATCACCGAGGGCCCGATCCACGCGCTCGGGTTGGCGCGCGACGAGGCCGAGGAGCGAGCCGACAAGCTGCTCGACCTGGTCGGTATCGCCGACAAGGCCGACGCGCACCCCACCCAACTCTCCGGCGGCCAGCAGCAGCGGGTGGCCATCGCCCGGGCGCTGGCGATGCAGCCCGACGTGCTGCTGCTCGACGAGGTGACCTCGGCGCTGGATCCCGAACTGGTCACCGGCGTGCTGGCCCTGCTCAAGGACATCGCCGCCAGCAGCGACATCACCTTTCTGTGCGTGACGCACGAGATGAACTTCGCCCGAGACGTTTCCGACCGCGTGATGATGTTCGACGCCGGCCGCGTCGTCGAGGATGCCTCGCCGGACAAGCTGTTCAGTGACCCCGACCATGAGCGCACCCGCACTTTTCTGCGTGCGGTGCTCGAACGGGGCTAACGCCTGGCCCGAACCGGACTCAGGCCGTGACCAGGGTCATCGGTTTCTCGCAGCACACTTCCTTGTGCTCCATCTCGGGCGGGCACGGGCACTCCTTCTCGTAGACCAGCACCGCCCCGCAGTCCTTGCATTCGTACCGGTCCCCGGCCTTGCGCGCCATCGTCGTCCTCCTGTCATGCACTCATGCCTATGTCTGCACGCTATCTCCGCGGCGAAACACCGGATACGGCCGAAAGTCCTCAACGCTCACACAGCCGAATCACTGTGCGGATTGGTACGCCGGCCGCGGCGTGTCACGGATGAAACCGCACGGTCGGGGCGGCCGGCGCTTGCGCCGCTACCGCCCCACTGCGGCTCAGGCCGCGGACGTGACGCGGTAAACGTCGTAGACGCCCTCCACGTTGCGCACCACGTTGAGTACATGGCCCAGATGCTTGGGATCGCCCATCTCGAATGTGAACCGGCTGATCGCCACCCGGTCGTTGGATGTCGTCACCGACGCCGACAGGATGTTGACCTTCTCATCGGCCAGCACCCGGGTGACGTCGGAGAGCAACCGGTGCCGGTCGAGCGCCTCGACCTGGATGGCCACCAGGAACACCGACGACGGCGACGGCGCCCACTGCACGTCGATGATGCGCTCGGACTGCTCCTGCAGCGATGCGGCGTTGGTGCAGTCGGTCCGGTGCACGCTGACACCGCCACCGCGGGTGACGAACCCCATGATGTTGTCCCCCGGGACCGGGGTGCAGCACTTGGCCAGCTTGGACAGCACACCGGGCGCCCCCGGCACCGCCACCCCGACGTCGTCGGAACTGCGCTGGCGCACCGGCATCGTCGCAGGGGTGGACCGTTCGGCCAGTTCGTCGGTGGCATCGTCGTCGCCGCCGACCTGGGCCACCAGCCGCTGCACCACATGGCGGGCCGAGACGTGCCCCTCGCCGACCGCAGTGTAGAGCGCGGAGACGTCGGCGTAGCGCAACTCGCGGGCCAGGGCACCGATCGAGTCGGCGGTCATCAAGCGCTGCAACGGAAGTCCGCCGCGACGCACCTCACGGGCGATGGCGTCCTTACCGGCTTCGAGCGCCTCCTCGCGGCGCTCCTTGGCGAACCACTGCCGGATCTTGGCTTTGGCCCTCGGTGAGACCACGAAGGTCTGCCAGTCGCGCGACGGACCGGCATTGGGCGCCTTGGAGGTGAAGATCTCGACGACCTCACCGTTCTCCAGCTTGCGTTCCAGCGCGACGAGCCTGCCGTTGACCCGGGCGCCGATGCAGTGATGACCGACCTCGGTGTGCACCGCGTAGGCGAAATCCACCGGCGTGGACCCGGTCGGCAGCGTGATCACATCACCTTTCGGGGTGAAGACGAAGATCTCCTGCACCGCCAGGTCGTAGCGCAGCGACTCCAGGAACTCGCCGGGGTCGGCGGCCTCACGCTGCCAGTCGAGCAGTTGACGCATCCACGCCATGTCGTCGATCTCGGCGGCGGCGTGACTCGGGGGCGCCGCGTTGCGCCCCTTGGCCTCCTTGTAGCGCCAGTGCGCCGCGATGCCGTACTCGGCGGTCTTGTGCATGTCGAAGGTGCGGATCTGCACCTCCAGCGGCTTGCCCTCCGGACCGACCACCGTGGTGTGCAGCGACTGGTACACCCCGAACCGGGGCTGGGCGATGTAGTCCTTGAACCGCCCGGCGATCGGCTGCCACAGCGAGTGCACCACCCCGACCGCGGCGTAGCAGTCGCGCACCTCGTCGCACAGGATCCGCACCGCGACCAGGTCGTGGATGTCGTCGAAATCGCGGCCCTTGACGATCATCTTCTGATAGATCGACCAGTAGTGCTTGGGCCGCCCCTCGACGACGGCGTTGATCTTCGACGCCGACAGCGTCGCGTTGATCTCGGCTCGCACCTTGGCCAGGTAGGTGTCGCGCGACGGAGCCCGGTCGGCGACCAGCCGGACGATCTCCTCGTACTTCTTGGGGTGCAGGATCGCGAACGACAGATCCTCGAGCTCCCATTTCACCGTCGCCATGCCGAGCCGGTGCGCCAGCGGGGCGATGACCTCAAGCGTCTCGCGGGCCTTGCGGGCCTGCTTCTCCGGCGGCAGGAAGCGCATGGTGCGCATGTTGTGCAGCCGGTCGGCGACTTTGATCACCAGCACCCGCGGATCGCGCGCCATCGCGATGATCATCTTGCGGATGGTCTCGCCCTCGGCCGCGGTGCCCAGCGCCACCTTGTCCAGCTTGGTCACCCCGTCGACGAGGTGACCGACCTCGGTGCCGAACTCCTCGGTCAGCGCGTCGAGCGTGTACCCGGTGTCCTCGACGGTGTCGTGCAACAGCGCCGCCACCAGAGTCGTGGTGTCCATGCCCAGTTCGGCCAGGATGTTGGCCACCGCCAGCGGGTGGGTGATGTAGGGGTCACCGGAGCGGCGCATCTGGTCGGCGTGGCGCTCTTCGGCCACGTCGTAAGCCTTCTGCAGCAGCGTCAGATCCGCCTTGGGATAGATCTCGCGGTGCACCGCGACCAGCGGCTCGAGAACCGGGTTGACGGTGCTGCGCTGGGAGGTCATCCGGCGCGCCAGCCGGGCCCGCACCCGGCGCGAGGCGCTGGTCGGCTGCTTGGGCACCTCCAGCGGCTGGGTCTCGGGGCCCGGCCCGGCCGTCCCGGACGGCTGCACAGCCTGGCCCGCGCGACGATCCGTGTTCACCTCGCCGGCCATTGTTCACCTCCCGGGACTGTTCCCCTTCGCAGGATATCCGTTCAGACCGTGTACAGGCTGGTGACGGGTAGCGGTTCGAGCGCAGCCCGCCCGCCCAGGGCGGACAGCTCCAGCATCACCACCGCCCGGGTCACCTGGGCGCCGGCGGCGGTGAGCAGCTGGTGTGTCGCCTTCAGGGTGCCCCCGGTGGCCAGGACGTCATCGATCACGACGATGGAGCGCCCGGACAGATCGATCCCCTCGGCCGGCACCTCGAGGGTCGCGCTGCCGTATTCCAGCGTGTAGGTCTCGCTGAGCACCGGCGGTGGCAACTTGCCGCCCTTGCGGACGGCCAGCACACCGATGCCCAGTGCCAGGGCCACCGCGCCGCCGAGCAGGAATCCGCGGGCGTCCACCCCGGCCACCAGGTCGGCGCCGCGGGCGAGTTCGGCGATGGCGCCGCTGACCTCGGCCAGCCCCCGCGCGTCGGCCAGTACCGGCGTCAGATCCTTGAACTGGATGCCCGGTTCGGGAAAGTCGGGCACCTCACGCAGCAGCGAGGCGATCACCACGGAAACGTCAGGGACATCAGGGCCGGTCGGGTCTTCTGTTTGGCTCATTCGCTCAGCTTCCAACGGTCCATGTTCCACCCGGCACCCCATCGCGTCGGATTCGCGCTCACCGCATACATCTTGGTCGACGTGACCAGGGTTCGCTGCTGACGGTACAGCGGCAGGGTCGGCATGTCCGCCCACAGGATCGGCCCCGCCTCGGCGAGCAACCGGGCCATCTCCTTGGGATCGTTGATCACCGCGATGGTCGAGATGATCCCGTCGATCCGCTCGTTGGCGTACCGGGGCAGGTTGTTGCCGTTGGCGCTGTGCAGGGTGTAGGCGTCCACCGCCGAGGACCCCGACGAACCGCTGCCCGCGGCCCCGCCGGTGCTGGCGATCAGCACGTCGATCTGATTGTCGCGCAGCGCCGATGGGCCGGTGCTCTCGGTGGCCACGTCCTCGACGGTGATGCCGGCGGCAGCGCAGGATCGCGCGATCGCGCCGACCGTCGCGGCCAGCCGCGCATTGGGTGTCTGATATCCCATCCGCACGGTGAGCGGCTGCCCGTCCAGTGCGGCGCGCGCCGCGTCCGGGTTGGCGACAGCGAATTCACCGGCCTGCGGGGTGGCCTCGGCGGCACCGTAGGCGTCCTCGGTCGCGGTGTTGAGCCGGGAGTTCACCACGGGCACCTCGGCGTTGCGCGCGATGACGTCACGGGGGGTGCACAGCGCCACCGCGCGGCGCGCCGGAGTGGCCGACAACGGCCCCTGCGGAGCGAAGATGAGCTGCTCCACACCCGCCGACGCCGACTCCGAGCCCTCGTAGTCGTCGGGCAGGTTGAGCAGACCCAGCGAGCCGGACGCGATGTCGACGACGTCGTAGGCGCCCTCGTTGACCCGGTCCTGCATGTCGGGGCTGCGCGGATGCACGGTGACCCGGCCGGTGACCGGCATGGTGCCCCACCACCGGTCGTTGGCCACCAGCACCACCGACCCGTCGGCACCGACCGAGTCCAGCTTGTAGGGACCCGAGGACGGGAAGCGCTTGAGGTCCAGGTCCGGGCTCAGATCCCAGATGGTGTTCCACGCCTGGGCGATCCGTTCGACGACGGGGCCGTCGTTGTCGAGCAGGGCCCTGGTCACCCCGCCGTCGCCGAGGCCGAGCTCATCGGCGATGACATGCGACGGCATCATCGAGGTCGCCGCGAACAGCTGCCCGTAGTCGGTGAACGCCCGGTCCTGGGCGAAGGACACCCGCGCCTTCTTCTGCCCCGGTACGCACTCGACGGTGGCGATGTCGGTGTATCCGGCGCGGCTGGCGGCGTCGAACGCCGGGAACCGGCCGGACTGCGACACCCAGGCCAGCACCATGTCGTCACAGGTGACCGGTTTGCCGTCGGAGTACACCGCTTCCGGCTTGATCTCGTAGTCCAGCATCAGCGGGGTGCGCCCCACCACGGAGATGTTGCCGAAGTCGTGGTCGCCGACGATCTGCCCCTCCGGGCCGTGATAGTTGAAGCCCGTCAACGCCCGCGAGAACGCCTGCGGGCCACCGGAGGCCGCTCCGGCGACCGTGTTGGTGTTGTAGGTGACCAGCGCACCGTCGACGGCGTAGTCGATAGAGTCGGCGGCCTCGTCGGCGCAGGCCGTCAGCCCCACAGCGCCGGTCAGACCCAGCACGGCGGCCACGGCGGTGACGCGTCGCGCCCAGTGGCGTGCCATGGGGGCTACCGCTTCCGCGGGCTGCGCTTACCCGACGGTCGCCCGGTCCTGCTGGAGGTGGGCCGGACGGGGCGGGCGC
>NZ_JBSWXU010000216.1:0-6406 GCF_056160785.1 Mycobacterium sp. ABE4_509
GCGCAGCACCCAGGGTTCGGCGATGCAGCAGCTGCGCACCAGCACCGGCGGCTAGTGCCGGCCCGGCCCGGGCCGCCGGTTCGGGTCATCGGCCTCGACCAGCGCGGCCAGGCACTGCCGGCCCAGCACCGACGGATCGGCGCCGATCTCGTCGAGTGTCACCGTGCGCAACGACGACCGCGGGGCGGCCGACACCCACTCGATGCCGACCTCCACCGGGTGCACCGGATCGTCGGTCGCCGACACCACACCCAGCGGTGCGTCCAGCCCCTCCAGCTCACCGGTGGTCGGGGCGATGTAGTGGGCCGCCTCGTCCATCGCATCGGGCAGGTCCGGCCACTGCGGCAGCCAGGATCGCGCCAGCTCGTCGGCCAGCCACCTGGGGCTGGACGCCTGCATCTGGGTGGTGGCCGAGACCAGCCCGTCCCGACGCAGCAGGTGCGCCGAATGGCGCGCCGCCTGCGCCGCCGGCGCCGCATCCGGATCCCCGGTCCAGGCCGGTAGCGCGGCCAGCACCGCGAGCACCCGGTCGGGGTGCGCCAACACCCACTCGGTGGCGACCGCGGCCCCGATCGAGACCCCGCCCACCACGATGGCCTGCGATTCGTCGGCGCGCGCGATGTTGTCCAGTTCGTCCCGGTAGCCCGCGATCAGCCGCTTCGGTTGCGGAGCCGGGGTGACGACGGTGGCCCCCACCTCGTGCAGCGCGGGCGCGAAGGCCCGGTAGACGAAGTCGTCGTCGGAACCCGTGCCGGGAAGCAGGACGGTTGTGACGCCACTCAGATTGACCGCCATCCCTCGATCGTGCCTGGTCGCAAAATCGGCGGCGCGCCGACCCGCCCCCACGTGGCATCCGGGAAGCAAGAGGTCTACCGTGGCGTTGATCGGGGTAAATCCACAGTGGATTGACAGAAGGTGAACACCATGGCCACGGCCGAGGGGTATCTACGGCGGCTGACCCGTCGGTTGACCGAAGACCCAGAGCAACTCGATGTCGAGGAACTCAGCGAGGACCCGGCCAACACCGGCGCGCAGAAGGCGATCGACTGCCAGCGCGGCCAGGAGGTCACCATGGTCGGGACGCTGCGCAGCGTCGAGTGCAACGGCAAGAGCTGCGCCGGCGGCGTCAAGGCCGAACTGTTCGACGGCACCGATTCGGTGATGCTGGTCTGGCTGGGTCAGCGGCGCATCCCCGGCATCGAATCCGGGCGCACCCTCAAGGTGCACGGCCGGGTGGGCAAGCTGGACAGCGGCGCCAAGGCGATCTATAACCCCCATTACGAGATCCAGAAGTGAGTGATCCCGGCTCCGAACCGGGCACGCAGACTCCTTCGACACGCGGCGCATCCGTCCTGCAGCAGATGGGCGGTGTCAGTGGCCTGATCTATTCGTCGCTGCCGGTGCTGGTGTTCGTACCGGTCTCCTCGGCGTTCGGGCTGATGCCCGCGATCATCGCCGCGCTGGCGGTGGCCACCCTGATCCTGGTGTGGCGGCTGGTGCGCCGGGAGTCCACCCAGCCGGCCATCTCGGGTTTCTTCGCGGTCGCGATCAGCGCGCTGATCGCCTACCTGGTGGGCGCATCGAAGGGCTACTTCCTGCTCGGCATCTGGATGTCGCTGTTCTGGGCGGTGGTCTTCGCCGCGTCGGTGCTCATCCGCAGGCCGGTGGTCGGCTACATCTGGGGCTGGGTGCACACCCAGGACCGGGGTGCCTGGCGCGGTGTCCGGCGGGCGGTGCTGGCCTTCGACGTCGCCACCGTGGTGTGGGTGCTGGTGTTCACCTCTCGGTTCGTGGTGCAGCATCACCTCTACGACGCCGATCAGACCGGCTGGCTCGGGGTCGCCCGGATCGCGATGGGCTGGCCTTTGACCGCGATCGCGGCGCTGGTGACCTATCTGGCGATCAGGTCCGCGCAGCGCGCGGTCCGTGAGCAGACCGCTGACGGTGCCGCGGACAGCGCGGCCGTCGACGGCGAATCCGGCAGTCGCGACGACGCTCAGCGCTGACCGGGGTGCAGCAACAGCTCCCGCAACTCGTCCTCGACCTCGGTCACCGCGACGAACAGCAGCTCGTCGCCGCCCTCGAGCGGCTCGTCACCTTCGGGCACGATGACCCGCGGGCCGCGCAGGATCGTGACCAGCGATGCGTCCCTGGGCAGCTCGAGGCGCTTGACCGGTTTGCCGCCCCACGGGGTGTCGTCGGGCAGGGTGATCTCGACCAGGTTGGCCTGCCCGGTGCGGAACTCCATCAATCGCACCAGATCGCCGACGGAGACCGCCTCTTCGACCAGTGAAGCCAGCATCCGCGGCGTGGACACCGCGACATCGACCCCCCAGGCCTCGTCGAAGAGCCACTCGTTGCGGGGGTCGTTGACCCGGGCCACCACCCGGGGCACCGCGAATTCGGTCTTCGACAGCAGACTGACCACCACGTTGGCCTTGTCGTCGCCGGTCGCGGCGATCACGACGTCGAACTCCTCGAGTTTGACCGACTCGAGCAGGCTCAGCTCGCAGGCGTCGCCCAACCGCCAGTGCGCCGCCGGAATCGCATCGACGTCGATGTGGTCGGGGTTGCGTTCGAGCAGCGTGACCTCGTGGGTCTCGACCAATTCGCGGGCGATGGACCGCCCCACGGCGCCGGCGCCGGCGATCGCGACTTTCATCTGCGCCGCTCCTCATGATCGTCGTCGGCGGTCTTCATCTGCTCAAGCCTCCGGATCCTCGCCGGGCGGCAACGCGGCGATCGCCAGCGCCTCGGCGATGTGCCCGGCGATCGCGGCCAGGTACACCTGGTCGCCGGCCTGAACCACGGTCTTGGCGTCGGGCAGCACCCCGGCGCCGAAGCGGATCAGAAACGACACCCGCCCGGAGGTCGCCGCTTCGAGGTCGGTGATCCGTCGCCCCACCCAGTCCTCGTGCAGCGTGAGTTCGGTCACTCCCACGGTGCCGCTGGGATCGCGCCATTTGGTGGTCTCGGTCTCGCGGGTCAGCACGTGCAGCAGCCGGTCGGTGGTCCAGGGCACCGTGGCCACCGTCGGGATGCCCAGCCGTTCGTAGACCGCGGCTCGCTTCGCGTCGTAGATCCTGGCCACCACGCGGGGCACGCCGAAGGTTTCGCGGGCCACCCGCGCCGAGATGATGTTCGAGTTGTCACCCGAGGACACCGCGGCGAAGGCCGACGCATCCTCGATTCCAGCCCGGATCAGCACATCGCGGTCGAAGCCCATGCCCAGCACCCGTTCACCGGAGAAATCGGGGGAGAGGCGGTGAAACGCCGTGCTGTCCCGGTCGATGACCGCGACGTCGTGGCCGATCCTGGCCAGGCTGTCCGACAGTGAGGCTCCCACTCGGCCGCACCCCATGACCACTACACGCACCCAACGGTCCTTTCCGGCCGGAGCCGTCACGGCATATCCATAACCGCAGTTGTGTAACCCGCGCACCCGGAACGCTACAGCTTTCCGACGGCCGGGTGGTTGCGGGCTTAGTCTTGGCACTCGTGTCCAAGCTTTCGACGGTTGCCCGGCGTCTGGTACTGGGTCGGCCGTTCCGTAGCGACAAGCTCTCCCACACCCTGCTGCCCAAGCGGATAGCACTGCCGGTCTTCGCCTCTGACGCGCTGTCCTCGGTGGCCTACGCCCCCGAGGAGATCTTCCTGGTGCTGTCGGTGGCCGGCCTGGCCGCCTACTCGATGGCTCCGTGGATCGGCCTGGCAGTGGCCGCGGTCATGCTGATCGTCATCGCCAGCTACCGGCAGAACGTGCACGCCTACCCGTCCGGCGGTGGTGACTACGAGGTCGTCACCACGAACCTCGGCCCGACCGCGGGCCTGACCGTGGCCAGTGCGCTGCTGGTCGACTACGTGCTGACCGTCGCGGTGTCGATGGCCTCGGCGGCGTCCAACATCGGCTCGGCGATCCCGTTCGTCGACCAGCACAAGGTGTGGTTCGCGGTGCTGGCGATCATGGTGCTGGCCGCACTGAACATGCGTGGCATCCGGGAGTCGGGCACCGCCTTCGCGATCCCCACCTACGCGTTCATGATCGGCATGTTCGCGATGCTGTTCTGGGGCTTCTTCCAGATCCATGTCCTCGGCGAGCCGCTGCGCGCGGAGTCCGCCGACTTCGAGATGCACTCCGAACACGGTGACGTGCTCGGCTTCGCGCTGATCTTCCTCGTCGCGCGGGCGTTCTCCTCGGGCAGCGCCGCGCTGACCGGTGTGGAAGCCATCAGCAACGGCGTCCCGGCGTTCCGTAAACCGAAGTCCCGCAACGCGGCGACCACGCTCGCGATGCTCGGCGGGATCGCGATCACGTTGTTCATGGGCATGATCCTGCTGGCCCAGGACACCGGCGTGCAGATCGCCGAGCGGCCGGCCGAGCAGCTCGTCGGCGCCCCCGAGGACTATCAGCAGAAGACGCTGGTCGCCCAGCTGGCCGAAACCGTGTTCCACGACTTCGCGCCCGGTCTGTACCTGATCGCGGGCGTCACGGCGCTCATCCTGGTACTCGCCGCCAACACCGCGTTCAACGGTTTCCCGGTGCTCGGATCGATCCTGGCGCAGGACCGTTTCCTGCCCCGCCAGCTGCACACCCGCGGCGACCGGCTGGCGTTCTCCAACGGCATCCTGTTCCTGGCCTTCGGCGCGGTGGCGTTCGTGGTGGCCTTCCAGGCTCAGGTCACCGCGCTCATCCACCTCTACATCGTCGGGGTGTTCGTCTCGTTCACGCTGAGTCAGATCGGCATGGTCAAACACTGGACCCGGCTGCTGCGCACCGAGACCGACTCGGCCGCACGCAGCCGGATGAAGCGGTCGCGGGTGATCAACACCATCGGGTTCCTGTGCACCGGCACCGTGCTGATCATCGTCGTCGTCACCAAGTTCATGGTGGGCGCCTGGATCGCGATCCTGGCGATGACCACGGTGTTCATCCTGATGAAGATGATCCACAGCCACTACGCCGCGGTCAGCCGGGAACTGGAGTCGCGGGCCGCCGAGACCGAGGACATCGTGTTGCCCAGCCGCAACCACGCGATCGTGCTGGTCTCCAACGTGCACATGCCGACGCTGCGGGCACTGGCCTACGCCCGCGCCACCCGCCCCGACCTGCTGGAGGCCATCACCGTCAGTGTGGACGACGCCGAGACCCGCGAGCTGGTGCACAAGTGGGAGGACAGCGACATCAGCGTGCCGCTGAAGGTGATCGCCTCGCCGTACCGGGAGATCACCCGCCCGGTGCTCGAGTACGTCAAGCGGGTGTCCAGGGACTCGCCGCGCACCGTGGTGACCGTGTTCATCCCGGAGTACGTGGTCGGCCACTGGTGGGAACACCTCCTGCACAACCAGAGCGCGTTGCGGCTCAAGGGCAGGCTGCTGTTCGAGCCCAACGTCATGGTGACCTCGGTGCCCTGGCAGCTGTCGTCGTCGGAACGGCTCAAACATCTGGAGCCGCAGTCCGCGCCCGGCGACGCGCGCAGAGGCTTCCTCGAGTGAGTGCAGCCGAGCCGTTCGAGCTGACACTGACCACCGGAGCGGCGGCCAACGGCGGCAGCTGTGTGGCCCGCCACGACGGCCGGGTGGTGTTCGTGCGTTACGCGCTGCCCGGTGAGACGGTGCGGGTCCGGGTCACCCCGGCCGCCTCCGAGCGCACCTCTTACTGGCACGCCGACGTCGTCGAGGTGCTCGACGCGGCCCCCGAGCGCATCGACCCGCTGTGTCCCATCGCCGGTGTGGACGGCTCGGGCTGCTGCGATCTGGCGTTCGCCGAACCGGCCGCGGCCCGCCGGCTCAAGGGCGCAGTGGTGGCCAACCAGCTCGACCGGCTCGGCGGATACCGGTGGGGTGACGAGTCGCCGGCGGTGGCCGAGCCGGTCGGAACGGTCGGTGTCACCGGTTGGCGGACCCGGGTGCGGCTGGCCACCTCCGCCGACGGACGCGCCGGTTTCCACCGCTACCACAGCGACGAGCTGGTTCACCGGCTCGACTGCGCGCAGCTGCCCGCCGGAATACTCGCCGGGATCGCCGAGCGCCGGTGGCCGGCCGACGCCCAGATCCACGTGGCACTCGATGACGAACAGCAGCGCCACGTGGTGCTCTCGCGGCGGCGCGCCGTCGCCGGCAGACCGGCCAAAGGGGGTGCGCGCAGCGTGGCGACGGTCGCCGAGGGCGACTACGAGGCCGTCCAGCACGTGGCCGGGCGGACGTGGCGCATCCCGGTGACCGCCTTCTGGCAGGCGCACCGGGAGGCGCCGGAACGCTACAGCGCGCTGGTCGGCCAGTGGGCCGCGCTCGAGCCCGGGATGACCGCCTGGGACCTCTACGGCGGGGCCGGGATCTTCGCTGCGGCGCTGGCGCGGGCCGTGGGCGACACCGGACAGGTGCTCACCGTCGACACCTCCCGTCAGGC
>NZ_JBSWXU010000217.1:0-6266 GCF_056160785.1 Mycobacterium sp. ABE4_509
GTGCAGGGCTCCTGCGCGCCGGTCGTCGCGGTAGGTGAAGCGCTCCAATGCCGCTGCCGCGCGGCCGAACAGCGCCACCGGATGGCCCCGGCGCGGGTCGCCGAGGACCGCGTCGGCGAGCACGCCCGCGGCGATTCCCGCCACCCGTCCCCCTGCCGCACGCACCACCGCAGCGTCTCACAGGGCGCACGCGCCGGAAGTGGGCAGGTCGGCGCCGACGGGATGACAGACTGACCGCATGGCTGATCTTGTTCTCACCGCGGGCACCGTCATCACGATGGACGAGTCCGTTCCCCGGGCCCGGGCCGTCGCGGTCTCCGACGGTCGCATCGTCGCCGTCGGCAGTGTCGCGGACTGCCGGGCCGCGCTGCCCGGCGCTGAGGTCGTCGACACCGGGGTCGCGGCGCTGGCCCCCGGATTCGTTGAACCGCACAGCCATCCGCTGCTGAGCGGGGTCGCCACCCAGGCGCCGGCCCGCTCCATCGCGCCATGGGTCGCCCCCAGCTGGGCCGACGTGCAGAAGGTGTTCGCCGACGCGATCGCCGACTCCGACCCCGACACCCCGTTGTGGTTCGCCGGTTTCGACGCGCTGCTGCAGGGCCACCCCGCGCCCACCGCCGACGAGTTGGACGCGATCTTCGGCGACCGGATCACCGTGGTGACCGACAACTCCGGTCACGGGGTGTATTTCAACTCGGCGCTGATCAAGCGCTACGGCTGGGATGTCGCTCCCCCGCCCGACCCGGTCGCCGCGCACTACGGGCGCAACCCGGACGGCTCGCTGAACGGGCAGGGCTTCGAACTGCCGGTGCTCACCGCGGTCACCGGACCGCTGATGGCCCAGATGGGTGACCCGCTGCTGTCGGCGGCACAGTACTACGCGCTGATGAGCCGCGGCGGCTACACCTCGACCTCGGACATGACCTACGACCCGAAGTTCGCCGCCGGCTACGAGGCGCTGGCCGCGGCGCCGTCCTGCCCGCTGCGGGTGAGCATGTGGGAGATGTCGATCACCGACACCTACGCCGAGCCGGCGACCTTCACCGCCGGCGAGTCCTGGCTGACCAAGGCGGGGGTCAAACTGTGGACCGACGGCTCGCCGTGGGTCGGCAACATCGCGATCTCGTTTCCCTACCTCGACACCGAGGCCACCCGTACCGCCGGAATCGACCCGGCCACCGCGGGCGGGCCGCAGTCGATGAACTACACCCGCGAGCAGTTGGACGCGATTCTCGACCGGGCCGCGCCGGCCGGCTGGCAGATGGCCTTCCACGCCAACGGCGACCTGGCGCTCGATCTGGCGCTCGACGCCTACGAGGCCGCGCTGGACCGCCACGGCCTGCTGGGCACCGATCACCGCTGGCGCCTCGAGCACTGCGGGGCCGGCACCCGCGCGCAGTTCGACCGGGCCGCCCGGCTCGGGGTGCACGTGTCGCTGGCGCCGTTTCAGTACTACTACTGGGGCGATCTGCTCGACGGCGCGATGTTCGACCACAAACACGGTGCGCGCTGGCAGGCGTTCGGCGACGCGGTCGCCTCGGGGGCGTGCGTGTCGCTGCACAACGACGGGTCGGTGTCACCGCCCACCCCGGTGATCAACGTCGCCACAGCGGCCACCCGAAGGACCCGTGCCGGCACGGTGCACGACGCCGAGCAGGCGATCCCGCTCCACGAGGCCTGGCGCGCCCAGACCATCAACGCCGCCCGCACACTGCACCGGGACCATCTGGTGGGTTCGATCAGCGTCGGCAAGCTGGCCGATTTCGTGGAGCTCAGCGCCGACCCGTGGGCGGTGGATCCGGCCGAGCTGATCGAGCGGGTGCAGGTGACGGGCACCTGGCTGGGCGGGCGCCGGATCGATCTGGACGAATTCCTGGCCGCGGTCTCCGCCGGCGACAACTCCGCGCACACGCATCTGGGCGAGCAGCCGGGCACCGGCTGCTGCTGACGCGCTACGGAACGATCACAGTGATGCCGTCACCGGGACCGGCCACCGCGACCAGACCGGAATCATTGACAACCGCTGCGTTGTTGTTGCCGGCGTAGGCATCGGCGGAGCTGCCGTCACCAGCGACGGCTGCAACATTGTCGTCGCCGGCGTACGCGTCGGCGCTGCTGCCGTGCCCGACCACTGTGGCGGTGTTCCTGTCGCCGTCGGCGGCGAACGCATGGCTATCGTCACCGGTAACCCGAGCAGTGTTGGCGTCACCGCCGAACGCCCGTGCGCTGCTGCCATCACCGACCACCGTGGCGCTGTTCATGACGCCGTCAACAGCGAACGCGCTACTGCCGTCACCCACCACACCGGCGATGATGCCGTCCCCGAAGAAGATCTCAGCACTGCTGCCATTGCCGAGGACCCATGCCTTGTTTCCCGAACCGTCGGTGGCCGCGGCAGTGGACCCGTCGCCGAAGACCCAGGCCCTGTTGAGGGTGCCGTCGCCGGCCGTGGCACCGCTGTCGGCGCCGAAGGCCCAGGCCTTGTTTCCGAAACCGCCGGCCGCGGTAGCTGTGGCAGCGGGGCCGAGGGCGTACGCCCCACTGAACGCGCCCTCTGCAGTGGCTGAGCTGTTCGGAAGAAAGGCGACTGCCAGCGATCCGAAACCCGACGACGTCGCACTGGCGCCGCCGATCTGCACGATCTGCATGCCGCTGAAGGAAATGCTCAGGTTGAAGATGTCGGAAATCGGACCGGCCAGCTCTGCCGGTGAGACCGACAAGGCAGTCGGATGGGATGCGGCAGGGGCGGGCTGTGACACTGTGGTCCGCCGCCAGGCCGCGTACAGCAGCTCCAGCACCGAGCCGCGGGGAGCCATCGGGGTGTCGGGCTGCAATCCCAACCAGCTCAGCAAGCCGGTGACGATGCGCGCCGAAGCCGTTTTCACCGGCAAAGTCGAGGGCTCCGGCACGTCGACCGGACCCATGGTTTCTGCAGTGGACGAGACCAACCCTGGCAGCGCTACCGCAACAGCAGCGGAATCCCGGGCCGGGGATCCGTCGGTCGATGCTGGCGGTGCTGGGGTCGCCTCGATCGGCAGTGCGGCGGGCTCGACCTCGGCTACAAGATCGTCGGCGGTATCCCGGACTTGCGGGCTCATCGCCGAGCCCTGCGGACCCGCCCCGAGTGACCGCTGCGCAGGGTCGTCGCTGCCCAATACAACTGGGCCCGAGGAGCTTTCATCCGGGTCGGCCCCGCTCGGGACAAACGCGACCGGGGCGATCTCCACATCAGGGCCGCCCGCCTCGACAGCCGACTCAGACTCATCCACGCCGTCAGCTTCATCCACCTCGACTAACGACTCATCCGTTTCGGCATCGGAGTCAGAGCCCTCGGCGGCGGACGGCCCAGACTCATCCACGCCGTCGAATTCATCCACCTCGACAGACGAGTCGTCCGTTTCAGCATCGGGCGCAGAGTCCTCGGCATCGGACGGCTCAGCCTCATCCACGCCGTCGGATTCATCCACATCGACAGACGACTCATCCGTGTCAGCACCTGGCGCAGAGCCCTCGGCGGCGGAGGGCGCAGGTGATCCGCTCGACGCCGTCTGTGACGGCGAATCATTCGTAGGCTCCGACGAGGCGTCCCTGGACGCGGACGTCGTGGTTGACGTCGACGGGGATTCGGCGGCCGCCACCTGCTGTCCGGTGGCCATCGCAGTTCCCAAACCAAGCGCGACGATCACGGCTCCGACACGAAGAAACACGGGCGCTGCACGCATTGTCTGGACACCCTTCCGAGTTTGGTTGTTCCAGAAATGTTCGGGGACATGCGCAATTCAAGGGACGGAATACGAAGGGACAGAAGCATTCCGCCACGGACAGACGAAGCACGACTACCAGCGATCTCGATTCAGGTATTCAGGAATCTACTCCTGATCGTGCACAATATCTCGATATTGTCCACACAGCGGAGGCACCCGCCCCGCGCGATGGCGTTGCGCCCAGCTTCGGACACTGTGGGCCAGTCACGCGAGCGACGTGGACGGTTGCCACATTGCCGAGGATCGCGCCGCAGCTGCCCGGGTCATCGAGGATCACCTCTGGTGGGCGCGGACGGTATCGAACCGCCGACCGCTGGTGTGTAAATGCCTTTGACCTGCTTTTATAGCGTCTCAGTGTGCCTATTCCGTTCGCATAAGTCCAGCTCAGCGGTCTCAGTCGTTTCGCTGCATCGCCCGTTTCTCACCCGTTTCTGCGCCTCTTGGCACACTCTTGGCACAGCCGGGGGTAGGGGCATCCCCTCATGCGATCGCCCCTCGGGCGACTATCGACCTTCGGCGGCGCAGGCGACTGAAGCCGGCGATCGGACATGCGTAGAGACTGCTGACCTGCGACTACACGATTCCTGTAATCGCAGGTCAGGACCACCCGAGAGGGGAACCAGCGCCTGCGCGCGGAGGCGGCTACCTATTTAGCGCTCTGCTGGTCCCGGAGCTCCGTCCGCACCGACCTGGCCCGCCGTGTAGAGAGCGGCGAGGAAATCACGATCACCAGCGCCGGCAGGCCGACAGCGAGGTTGGTGCCGGCCACTCGCCGGGCGTGGCGCCGGTGGTCCGACGCCGCTGAGGTGTTCGCCGGGCCGGCCGACCCCGACTGGGACATCGACCGCTATGAGACCGCCCAGGAAATACGCGATCCATGGTCGCCGCGGTGAGGGCTGTGCCGCACACCTGCACGGTGATCGCAGACGATGTGGTCCCCGCGTGGACGAGGATCGCGATCAGCTCCGTGGCGCTGGCCGAGCACCAGCGGTGCCCACATGTGCGACGGGCAAACCGGCCCGATTGCTGTCGCTGCGGACTCAAACCACAACACTCTGCTGAGATAGGAATGCGCTCCGATGCTGGTCATAGAGGGTTTTCGACAGACGGGCAGATTGAACCTTCGACCACCTGACCCCCTGGGAGCTCAACGGTGTTATCCGGAGTGTTACCACATCGCGATAGACCTGGTCAGAGCACATTGCGCGTCTCAGTCGAGTCGCCTCGTCTGGGTAGTTCCGGCATGTCTTGGGACACTGGTGGGACGCTGAGTCGGACCGCCTGGCTTAGATCTCCTCGTCCATCCAAGTGGCCTAGCACTAGCGACAGAGCGTCCGTTTGGCGAAGAATGGATCACGTTCCTGTCCCTGCGACGTCCTCGGGTTGTCGTTTGAAGCTTGCGGTCACCTCTTGAAAGCGCGCGCGATACCACGAACGGCTAGGGAGGCAATATCTCCGGGTCGGTGGCTCACAGCAAGGGTTCTCCTCTCATCGGCTGTCAGCCCGTCGAAGGGCTCACGTGCGCTGAAGGCAGCCGTCACTCGAAGCAAGGCTTCATAGACCTCGGCCGAGTCCACGCCTGTCGGGAAGCCCGCGGGCGCCCACTCGAAGTCGTCGAATCCAAGAGCCGCCGCAACTGCGGCCGCGGCACCCCCGAACCCTCCCGACACGTAGACCGGTTTGCCAAACTCAAGGGTGAGGCGAGCTTCCTCGATAACCCCAGGCTCCGACCCGCCATAGCGAGATAGCTTGCCTCCAACGAGTATCCGCGCGTCCGCTGCCTGGGATACACAGCGGCGCATGGCGGACAATGCCTCAGCGTCGCTATCCCCGGAAGGTGTACGTCCGGAGATGTTCGCAGGTGACAACACTTCGCCGGCGCTTGTCAAAAGATTCAGGCTCCCCGACGTCCCGAGACGGGAATCGATCGCAAGCAATTCATCCGTCGATATTCCGCGGTGCTCTGGCTCAGGTACGTAGATTTCAAGTGCGTGCCGGTCGTCGCCGTACCGGCGAACCTCACTCATGATCACGCCCGTAAAGCCCGCGGGACGCAATCGTCCCCCATATATCACGATCCCGCCGCTAAGGATCACCGCCCTCGCAAGTTCAGCAACAAGCAGCTCCAGATGCAATTCTGTGAGGCCCAGAGTGTTGAGATCCGCGCTTTGAGACACGGAGAGGGCTACACGGACGCCATGGAGGGCATCTGCGGGTACCAGCACCGGATCGCTCATTGCTTGAGCCGTCCCCCTCGGGCGGCGAAAGTCCGCGGCGTTAACACATCAACATCCTTTGTGAAGCCAGCCAGCTCACACAACTCGATCACAACCTCGCGTTCCTTCGGGCCCAAAGGAGGATCTGGGTGAATGATCCACAAATGATTGTCGGCCTGTTCGTGATTCCTATGGCTAGTGGTCCGTCTGCGAATTAGTGCGGTAGTTTGTAGTATGCCTGTTATGACAGCTGCCGCGTTGCCGGTCAGCGATGCCCAGCGTGCGG
>NZ_JBSWXU010000218.1:0-6044 GCF_056160785.1 Mycobacterium sp. ABE4_509
GTGCTGCTCGGCGCGGCCGCCGGCATCTGCCGGGACATCGCCGATCCGTCCGCGCTGATCCGGGCCGAGCGTGCGCTGACCCTGCTCGAGGACGCCGACGCATTGCGGGTGGCGCGCGCCGAACTGCACCTCACCGCCGCGGGTCTGATCCACGAGCAGGCGGCGCAGCAGCCCGAACTGATGCCCGGCGCGGTACCGCACTACCACTCGGCGCTGCAGCTGATCCGGCGTGCGGACGCCCCGCAGCTGTGGGCCTCGGCGCACGCCGACCTGGCCACCGCCTACCTGACGATGCCGATGGTGGAGGCCTCCAGCCAGCTTCGGCTCGGTATCGCCGCACAGTCGCTGCGGCAGGCGTTGACGGTATTCACCCGCGACGAGCACCCGCGGCGCTGGGCCAGCGTGCAGCTCAACCTGGCGAACTCGCTGGTGTACAGCCCGTCCAAGCATCGTCACGACAACCTCGTCGAGGCCGTCGAGATCTACGAGGCCGTGCTGGAGACCCGCGACCGTGCCGAGGATCCGCTGGGCCGGGCACGGGTGCTGGCCAACCAGGGCAATGTGCTCGCCCACCTGGGCATGTTCGACCGGGCCAAGGCCAAGCTCTACGAGGCGCGGTTCCTGTTCGAGGAACACCGCGACACCGACTCGGTGCGCACCGTGCGCGGCATACTCGATGAGGTGGCGCGCGAAACCGCGCTGAGCCAGGGCGACGAGGCCTAGGGAGAGACCGTGACCGACCTGCGTGACGACACCGACCTCGAGACACTGGCCCGTCGGGTGGACGACGCGGTCGCCGCGCTGGCCGGCCTGGACCCCGAAGCGCGGGCGGCCGCCGAGGAACTCAAGGCCGCTCTCGAGGAGATCCACCGGTCCGGGCTGGTCACCATCGTCACCCGGATGCGGGCCGACGATGCGGCGCGGCCGCTGCTGTTCGATCTGGTCGACGATCCGGTGGTGCGGATGCTGCTGACACTGCACGGCATCATCCGGCCCGATCCGACGACACTGGCCGAGCGGGCCCTGGCCGGCGTACGGCCGCAGCTGCACAGCCACGGTGGTGACGTGACATTGGTGCGCATCGCGGACGGGACCGCGTTCATCCGCCTCGAAGGAGCGTGCAACGGCTGCTCGATGTCGTCGGTGACATTGCGCGAGTTGGTCGAAACAGCTCTGCTGCAGGAGGTTCCGGCGATCACATCGGTCGAGGTGCTGGCCGACGAACCCACCCCGACGATCATCCCGCTCGAATCGGTGTCCTTCCCGGGCGCCGGGTCCGGCCCGGCGGCCGACGGATGGGTCCGGGTCGCGAGCGTCGACGCGGTACCCGTCGGTGAGGTCAGCGTGCACGGCAACGACGTCATCGTGGTCAACGTCGAGCAGCGGATGTCGGCCTACCGCAACGAGTGCGCCCACGAGGCACTGCCGCTGGACAACGCCGTACTCGACACCGCGGCCGGCACACTGACCTGCCCGTGGCACGGATTCTGCTATGACGCGTCGTCGGGGGAGTGCCTGTCGGCGCCCGGGGTTCAGCTCGAGCAGCTGCCGTTGCGTATCGACGACGGGGATGTCTGGGTCCGGGTCGGCTGATGAGCCGGTATACCGTGCGGCACACCGTCGGTGGCCGCCCCGCGGGTAGCGCTCCTGTCGCGGTGCTGGCCGGCGAGCACAACGGCGGCTGGCAACCGCGCACCTGGCTCGGTGCGCCCGCCCCCGGTGGGCTGGCACTGCCGCCGGCGACCCCGAGCATGGCGTGGATATATTCGCCGCGTGGCGTTTTCGTCGACGACGACCATCTGGTGGTCGCGGACTCGGGGAACCACCGGGTGCTGATCTGGCACGGCATCCCCGCTGCTGACGAACAACCCGCCGACGTTGTGCTCGGCCAGCCCGACGGGTGCTCGGAGGGTCGGGCCGCCGGGGGCCGCGGCCCCGAACGTGGGATGAACCTGCCCACCGGCGTCGCCGTCATCGACGGTCGGCTGATCGTGGCCGATGCATGGCACCACCGAATCCTGGTGTGGGACGAGGTGCCGCGCCACAGCGACGTCGCACCGGACATCGTGCTCGGGCAACCCGACCGCACCGCCGTCGAGCCCAACGCGGGTCGGGAGTGTTCGGCGGCAACGCTGTACTGGCCGTTCGGGTTCGCGCTGCTGGGCGGGCGGTTCTGGGTGGCCGACACCGGCAACCGCCGGGTGCTGGGCTGGGCCGGCGGGATACCCGAGCCGGGGCGCCCGGCCGACGTCGTGCTGGGCCAGCCGACCGTGAACGCCCGCGAGGAGAATCGCGGCGCAGCGGCCGGACCGGCGAGTTTCCGCTGGCCGCACGCGATCACCGGGACCGATGATCTGCTGATGGTCGCGGACGCGGGGGATCACCGGGTGCTTGGCTGGTCGCCTCCACCCGAAACAGACGGACCGGCGGATTCGGTTCTGGGCCAACACGACTTCTCGTCGGCCGAGGAGCGGCCCTACGGGCCGCACACCGGTGACCGGTTCCGGTTCCCCTACGCGGTCGGGCTCGACGGGGGGCGCCTCGCGGTCGCCGACACCGCGAACAACCGGGTACTGCTGTGGGACGACCTGCCCCGTGAGCCGTTGGGTGGACGCCCGGCCGACCACGTGCTGGCCCAGCCCGACTTCGGCTCGAACGGGGAGAACCGCTGGGCGCTGGTCGGGCGGGACACCCTGTGCTGGCCCTACGGGTTGCACCTGCACGGGAACCTGCTGGCCATCGCCGATTCGGGCAACAACCGGGTGATGCTGTGGGAGCGACCGCGATGAGGTCGCGGTGAGGCCGCGCATCGTGCAGGGCGACGACCAGATCGGCTTCTACTGGGCGACTCCGCAGGGCCGGCCGACGTCGCTGCGAGCCCTGGTCGCCGATGACGACGAGCCTGATCGGCTCGTGGCCACCCACCTGTCCGCGCTCGACGATGCGCTGATCGAGGCGGCCGGTCGCTTCGGCGTCCTGCTCGGCGGTAGCCGGCGCCCGTCACCGCAGGATCGCGACCACCTGGCGGAGTTGTATCGCAGCCTCGACCGGCTCTGCCTGGACTACGCACAGGCTGCCGAGCAGCTCGGATCGGTGCCCGACGTCAGGGCCGCCCAGATCCTCGGAACGGCGGCGTTGATGTCGATACTGGCGCGGCAGCCGCTGGAGTTGCTCGGGCCGGCGCCGCTGGACGGTGAACTCGACGAGCCGACGCTGGGCGTGGTGGGCGGCTTCGGCGACATGGTGCAGGTCGATCCCGCTCGCCCGTGGAAGGGCGGGCGGTGGGTGGTGCGTACCGAGACGGGAGGCCGGTTGCCGCTCACCCTGTCGATGCTGTTGTTCGACAGTTCGGGAGTGAACAAGGACGCGGCGCGCAATGAGCACCGCGACGCGCTGCAGCAGGTGGTCGCCGCGGCCGGGGACCGCGACGCCGACGCCTATGACGTCGCCTGTGCGCTGGACTGGCTGCTCTACGACTGGCTGATGGCGCATCGCGACGGTGCGGACAGCGCCGAGATCGTGATACCCAAGGGCCGCGACGACGACGCCGCGGTCGTGGTGGCGGCCGTCGGTGCGTCAGTCGCGGCGCGGGCGATTTTCGACCCCGCGCTGAGTTCGCCGGGGTAACCCGATTCACCAAGACATCGCCGGTGTGGTGGCATAGCTGCCATGAGTGCGACGCCGCTGGCGATATGGCCGTTGACCGGACTGGCAGTGGTGACTCCGCGGGTGACGTTGCGCTACATCACCGACGATCTGGGTTTCGATCTGGCGCAGCTGGCGGCGCAGGGGATCCACGATCCGTCGACCATGCCGTTCGCGACGCCCTGGACCGATGCCGCCAGCCCGGAGCTGGAGCGCAACACGATGCGGTTCTACTGGCGATGCCGCGCCGAGACCTGCATTACGCACTGGGACCTGCAATTGGCCGTGCTGGTCGATGGTGCCCCGGTCGGCATGTGTTCGATCGCCGCGGATGCGTTCCCGACCGACCGCAGCGTCGAGACGGGATCCTGGATCGGCCGGCGCCACCAGGGGAAGGGCTTCGGTGGGGAGGCGCGGCAGGCGGCCCTGCACCTGATCTTCGCGGGTCTCGACGCCGATCGGGCCACCACCGGGGCGTGGCAGGACAATGCGGCGTCGCTCGCGGTGACCCGGTCACTGCCTTACGTCCAGACGGGTACGTCGGTCCAGCCCCGCCGCGGACATCCGGACACGATGCTGAACTTCGCGATGAGCCGGGCGGATTGGGAGGGTGTCCGCCGGTCGGACATCACCCTCGTCGGCGTCGAACCCGTGCGCGATCAACTGGCGACGGTGCGCGGCGGTATCAGGGGGTCGCGGTCAGCGTGACGTTGTGCAGGGCGACTGCCACGTCGGAGGGCAGGATCTCGACGAAGGTCGGGGCCTCGCGCTCGGCAGCCCCGGTGGCGATGATGTTGGCGGGAGACGTTCCCGTGCAGGGGAAATCGCTGCAGCGCAGCCAGAACCCGGGCGGGCTCTGATAGGGCTGCATGCTCGGCGACTGGTCGACCCGGTAGCGCCCAGGCGGAATGTAGGCGGTGGCCCAGCCGTCCCGCGGCTGTGTCGTCACACCGAAGACGCCGTTGCTGCCGTACACCGGTGCCGCGGCGGCGGGTGCCGCGGCCGACAGCGCCGCCAGCACTCCGGCGGCCAGTAGCGCGCCTCCGTGTAGTGCGGCGCGCGAGCCGCCACCCGGTGCGCTCGGTGTCGTCGCCGGTCGGTCGCTGCTGTGCATGTCTTCGAGGCTAACCCGGCTACGGGGCGTCGTCGGGGTCTTCGTCTGCTTCGTCGGGTAGTAGGTAGTTCTGGGGGTGGTGGTAGTTGTTGACGCGGGCCTGGCCTGTGTCGAGGGTGGGTGGGGGTAGCCATTCGGTGCGGCCGTCGGGGCGTTTGCGGGTGGTCCAGCCGCCGGTGGTGGCGGCGCGGTTGTCGGGTCCGCAGGCCAGGGTGAGTTCGTCGATGTTGGTGTGTCCGCCGTGGTGCCAGTCGGTGACGGCGTGGTGGGCCTGGGTCCAGTAGCCGGGGGTGGTGCAGCCGGGTCGGGTGCAGCCTTGGTCGCGGGCGATGAGCATGAGTCGTTGGGCGGGGCTGGCCAGGCGTTGGGCGCGTGCGAGGTAGAGGGCTTGGTTGGTGTGTTTGTCGAACACGGCCAGGTAGGGGTATCCGCCGATGGCCATGCGGATGACCTCGCGCATGGGCAGCAGGGTGCCGCCGGCGGTGAGGGCGTGTCCGGTGGGGCGCCGGCGGCTGGTCTGGCTTGGTTGTTCGGCGCCGCAGTGTTCGGTGTCGCAGTGTTCGGTGTCGCAGCCTGCGGCGGCGGTGCGGGCGGCGTGTTCGAGGTCTTGGAGGGTTGTGGTGACGATGACGGTGACCGGTAGCCCGTTGTGGGTGCCGAGGGTGCCCGAGGACAGGGTGTCGCGGCACAGGGCCAGGAAGGCGTCGTGGTCGCGCTGGGCGGGGCTGCGCTCGTCCTTACCGATGGGTGCGCTCGTGTCGGCCCGTGCGCCGGGCATCGTGTTTGGCGCGCCGGTATCGGCGCCGGGTTCGTCGGTGCCGGACCCGGCTGCGTCGCTTTGCCGGTCGGGACGCCCGGTGCCGGGGGCGGCGAGTTTGGCTGAGGCGGCTTCCCAGTAGGCCCGCGCGGCCGGGGTGAGGTATCCGGTCAACTTGCTCATGCCGTCGGGTTGTTGGCGGCCCAGGCGTAGGCCGCGTTTGCGGTTCTGTTCTTTCTCGTCGGGTACCGCGCCGTCTGGGTCGATGGTGATCAACAATCTTTCCGCGGCGGCGCGCAGCTGGTCGGGGTCCAGTTCCGTGGCCGCGCGGGCTAGTTGGGTTTCGGCGGCGGCGCGGGTGCCGACATCGACCCAGTGCGGCAGCGCGGTGAAGAACTCGCTGATGACGGCGATATGGCCGGCTCCGATGTGTCCGCGGGCTTGGGCGGCCGCGACGTGTTCCCAGTGCGGGGGCAGCGAGGCCCCGGACAGGGCTCGGCGCTCGCCGAGCATCGCGGCGTCGCGGAC
>NZ_JBSWXU010000219.1:0-5965 GCF_056160785.1 Mycobacterium sp. ABE4_509
GGCCGCTGCCCGTTCCCGGTGCGGCGCCGGGCGCGCGCGCCGACTCCGGTCCTGGCCCGGAGTTCCTCAACGCGCCCGGACAGGCCGTCGGAACCGTCGGTGCCGTCGTCGTGAACGGCCGCCCGGCGACTGCCGGGGTGATCACCGCAGACGGTGCGCGAGCTGAGATCGATGCTGCGGCAGCCCAGCAGCTGGCCGAGGTGCCGGCCGATGAGGAGCCCAGGACGGTGATGCTCGACGGGCTGGGCCGCTACCGGGTGATCGCCCTGCACCCGGGGCACCTCGGGGCGACCGTCGTCACCGGGGTGCCCACCACCGACGTCGACGACACACTGATGTGGGTGGTGGTGATCTTCGCCGTCGTCGCCGGGACCGCGCTCCTGGTGGCCGCCGCCGCGGGCGTCGTCATCGTAAGACGCCAGCTCGCCCCGCTGGCAAGAGTTTCCGCTGCCGCTCAACAGGTCGCCGACCTCGAGTTGGACCGCGGCGAGGTGCGGCTGCCCACACCGATCGTCAAGGTCGACCCGGCCGCCTCGCGCACCGAGGTCGGTCAGCTCGGCGCGGCGCTGAACAGGATGCTGGACCGCATCGCGGGTGCGCTGTCGGCGCGGCACGCCAGCGAGACCCGGGTTCGGCAGTTCGTCGCCGACGCCAGCCACGAGCTGCGCACGCCGCTGGCCGCCATCCGCGGCTACACCGAACTGGCCCAACGCAAGCACGGTGAGCTGCCGCCCGAAGTGGCGCACGCGATGGATCGTGTCGAATCCGAGACCGCCCGGATGACGCGGCTGGTGGAGGATCTGCTGCTGCTCGCGCGCCTGGACAACGGCCGCCCGCTGGAGCGCGAGCCGGTCGATCTGACCCGCCTCGTGGTCGACGCGGTCAGCGACGCCCACGTCGCCGGTCCGCAACACTCGTGGGAGCTCGACCTGCCCGACGAACCGGTGATCGTCACCGGCGATGAGGCCCGCCTGCACCAGGTGCTGGCCAATCTGCTGGCCAATGCCCGCACCCACACCCCGCCGGGAACCACGGTGACCACGTCGCTGCGCGGAGGTGACCCCGACGCGGATTCGGCGACCGTTCTGACCGTCGTCGACGACGGGCCGGGCATCCCGGCAACACTGCTGCCCGAGGTCTTCGAACGCTTCGCCCGCGGCGACACCTCGCGCTCGCGCCGCGACGGCAGCACCGGCCTGGGGCTGGCCATCGTCGATGCGGTGGTGCGCGCGCACGGCGGTTCGATCGTCGCCGAGAGTGTCCCGGGCAGGACGGAATTCGTCGTCACCCTGCCCGGCGACGCACAGCCTGGGCACAGCGGCGACCCATCGCAGGCCTAGCGCGGGCACAGATGATCGTCAGGTGCGGCAACCCATTTCGCCCGGACCGACCCGGCATCACCGCCAAACCGCCTGGAAGCGGCCGACGGCCGAGTCGCGGGTATGGCTGGTGGGGCTGCTCGCCGGGACGGCCGCGCTGTACCTGTGGAACCTCGCCGCCAGCGGGTGGGCGAATGCGTTCTACTCGGCCGCCGCGCAGGCCGGCGCCCGCGACCTCACCGCGATGCTGTTCGGATCCAGCGATCCGGCCAACGCGATCACCGTAGACAAGACGCCCGCGGCACTGTGGGTGATGGACGTCTCGGTGCGGATGTTCGGGCTGAACCCGTGGAGCGTGCTGGTCCCGCAGGCGCTGATGGGGGTGGCCGCCGTCGCGGTGCTCTACGCCGCGGTGCGCCGGGTCGCCGGACCGGGCGCGGGGTTGATCGCCGGTGCGGTGTTGGCTCTGACACCGGTGGCGACACTGATGTTCCGGTTCAACAACCCCGACGCGCTGCTGGTGGTGCTGCTCGTGGTCGCCGCGTACTGCACCCAGCGCGCCTGCGAGGCTCGCGGCGGCCGGTGGTGGCTCGTCGCCGCGGGGGTGGCGGTCGGATTCGGTTTCCTGGCCAAGATGCTGCAGGCGCTGCTCGTCGCGCCCGCGCTGGCGCTGGCCTACCTCGTCGCCGGGCGTACCGCGCTGCGCCGGCGCGCCTGGGACGTCGCCGCTGCCGCGGCGGCCACGGTGCTCGCGGCGGGTTGGTATGTGGCCCTGGTGGAGCTCTGGCCGGCCTCGGCGCGGCCCTACATCGGCGGGTCGCAGCACGACAGCCTTCTGGAACTGGCGCTGGGCTACAACGGGGTGGGCAGACTGACCGGGGACGAGCCGGGCGGGCTGGGCAACCTCAACCACGACGTCGGCTGGGGCCGGCTCTTCGGGATGGGGATGGGTACCGAGATCGCCTGGCTGCTACCGGCGGCGGTGCTCTGCCTGGCCGGAGCGTTCGTCGTCACCCGGCGGGCGCCCAGAACCGACCCGACCCGCGCGGCACTGCTGATCTGGGGCGGCTGGCTGGTGGTCACCGCGGTGGTGTTCAGCTTCATGAACGGGATCGTGCATTCGTACTACACCGTGGCGCTGGCCCCGGCGATCGCGGCCGGGATCGGGATCGGCGCAACGCTGCTGTGGCGGCGCCGCGCCGACGTCCCGGCGGCGTTGACGCTGTCCGGTGCGGTACTCGTCACGACCATGCTGGCGGCCGTGCTGCTGTCGCGGCACGGCGACGGGCTGGGTTGGCTGCGCGCTGCGGTGGCGGTCGGGGGTGTCGCAGCGGCAGCGCTGATTCTGGTCGCCGACCGGCTCCACCCGCGGGCGGCGGGGTTCGTCGCCGGCCTGGCCCTGGTGTCGTGCCTGGCCGCACCGGCGGCGTATTCGGTGGCGACCGCGATGACACCGCACACCGGCGCGGTCCCGACCTCCGGCCCCGCCGGTGGCGGTGGCTTCGGCGGCGGGCTGTTGAACGCTCCGACGCCCAGCCGTGAGCTGGCCGGGTTGCTGGCCGCCGATGCCGAGCAATTCACCTGGGCGGCAGCGGTGGTCGGATCGAACAATGCCGCGGGCTACCAGCTGGCGGCAGGAGTGCCGGTGATGGCGGTCGGTGGCTTCAACGGCACCGATCCGTCGCCCACGCTCGAGCAGTTCCGCCGCTACGTCTCCGACGGGCGGATCCACTACTTCGTCGAGAGCCGGATGATGGGGAGCGCCGACGGCTCCGGTTCGGACGAAGCCGCGGCGATCACCGACTGGGTCGCGCGCCGGTACTCGGCGACGACCAGCGCCGGAACCGTCGTCTACGACCTGACCCAGCCCCGGGTCAGCTCACAGCCACCGCATAGCTGAGGCCCACGGTGAGCTCACCCGCGGCGTCGAGTATCGATGTCATGACAGACATCGATCTGGATCTTGATATCCGTTGTGAACGCGGCGCATTCAGCGCGCGCCCGGATGCCGCCCGGACCGCCCGCAGCGCGGGTGTCCCGGTGCTCGACATCGTCGTACCGGTGTACAACGAACAGGCGGCGCTGGCCGGCTCGATCAACCGGCTGCACCGCTTCCTGCGCACCGGGATCCCGTTCCCCGCGCGGATCACCATCGCCGACAACGCCAGCGTCGACGACACCCCGCAGATCGCGGCTCAGTTGGCCGCCGAGCTGACCGACGTGCGGGTGGTCCGGCTGGAGGAGAAGGGCCGGGGCCGGGCACTGCACCGGGTGTGGTCGCAGTCAGACGCGGCGGTGCTGGTGTACATGGACGTCGACCTGTCCACCGACCTTGCCGCGCTGGCCCCGCTGGTCGCACCGCTGATCTCGGGTCACTCCGACCTGGCGATCGGCACCCGGCTGGGCCGCGGCGCGCGGGTGCAGCGCGGGCCGAAACGGGAGTTCATCTCGCGCTGTTACAACCTCATCCTCAAATCCACCCTGGCCGCCGGGTTCTCTGATGCCCAGTGCGGTTTCAAGGCGATCCGCGCCGATGTCGCCGCGCAACTGCTGCCCCACGTCGAGGACACCGGATGGTTCTTCGACACCGAACTGCTGGTGCTCGCGCAGCGCTGCGGCCTGCGCATCCACGAAGTCCCGGTGGACTGGGTCGACGACCCGGACAGCCGCGTGGACATCGTCAGCACCGCCGCCGCCGACCTGAAGGGGATCGGTCGGCTGCTTCGCGGACTGGCCGGCGGAGCCATCCCGGTCAACGCCATCTCCGCGCAGCTGGGCTCGTCGAGGTCGGCGGCGCCCGGATCGCTGATGCGTCATGCCGTGCGGTTCAGCACGGTCGGGATCGCCTCCACCGCAGCCTATGTGCTGCTGTTCGTGCTACTGCAGGGATGGATGGGTGCCCAGCTGGCCAACGTCACCGCCCTGGCGCTCACCGCGATCGGCAACACGGCGGCCAACCGGCGCTTCACCTTCGGCATCTCGGGGCGGCCCCGGGTGGCCCGCCACCACGCCGAGGGGTTCATCGTCTTCGGCATCGCGCTGGCCATCACCAGCGGTGCGCTGGGACTGTTGCACGCGGTGGTGCCCGCCCCGCACCACTTCACCGAACTCGCCGTGCTGGTGGTGGCCAACCTGGTGGCCACCGCTGTGCGGTTCGTCCTGCTGCGCGGCTGGGTGTTCCATCCGCGCCGGAGCGAGGGAGACCCACGATGACGCTCACACTCGACACCCCCGGTGCGGCAGAGACCACTCCTGCGGCGCGGCGGCCCCTGCTGGACCGGCTGGTGTTCGGCGCCGGCGGGCAGCCGCGCTGGGTGCGCCCGGCGGTGCTCGGGCTGCTGACCGTGACCGCGGTGCTCTACCTCTGGGGGCTCGGCTCCTCGGGATGGGCCAACGACTACTACGCCGCCGCGGCCCAGGCGGGCACCCAGAATCTGACGGCGTGGCTGTTCGGTTCGCTGGACGCCGGCAACGCCATCACGGTGGACAAGCCGCCGGCGGCGCTGTGGGTGATGGCCCTGTCCGGCCGGTTGTTCGGTTTCACGCCGTTCACGATGCTGCTGCCGCAGGCGCTGATGGGGGTGGCCTCGGTCGGGGTGCTCTATGCGGCGGTGCGCCGGGTCAGCGGAGCGGGCGCCGGGCTGATCGCCGGGGCTGCGCTGGCGGTGACACCGGTGGCGGCGTCGATGTTCCGCTACAACAACCCCGACGCGCTGCTGGTGCTGTTGCTGGTGGTGGCGGCCTATCTGATCGTGCGGGCCGTCGCCTCGGAACGCACCCGGTGGATCGTGCTGGCCGGAGTGGTGCTGGGTCTGGCGTTCCTGACCAAGATGCTGCAGGCCTTCCTCGTCGTTCCCGGTCTGGGGTTGGCCTTTCTGGTGGCCGCCCCGGGCGGGCTGTGGCGGCGCCTCGGCAAGCTCGCCGCCGGCGCCGGCGCAATGGTGGTGACAGCCGGCTCGTTCCTGATGCTGGTGAGTCTGTGGCCGGCCGATTCGCGGCCCTACATCGGTGGCTCCACCGACAACAGCCTGTTGCAGCTTGCGCTGGGCTACAACGGGATCCAACGAATGACCGGCGGGGACGGCCCCGGCGGCGGTGGTGGGCCCGGTGGCGGCCCGGGGGGTGGCGCGAACCTGTTCTTCGGCGGCGATCCCGGCATCACCCGGTTGTTCGGTGCGTCGATGGGAGCCGAAGCGTCCTGGCTGCTGCCTGCTGCGTTGATCGGGCTGGTCGCAGGGTTGTGGTTCACCCGGCGCAGCGCGCGTACGGCCGCGGTGCGGGCCAGCCTGCTGCTGTGGGGCGGATGGCTGGTGGTCACCGGAGCCGTCTTCAGCTTCATGGACGGCATCATCCACCCGTACTACACGGTCGCCCTGGCGCCCGCGGTCGCGGCGCTGGTCGGGATCAGCACCGCCGAGCTGTGGCGGGGCAGGCGCTTCCGGGCGCCGCGGGTGACCTTGGCCGCGATGTCGGCGGCCACCGGCGTGTGGGCGTTCGTGTTGTTGGCCCGCACCCCGGACTGGTTCCCGTGGCTGCGCTGGGTCGTGCTGGCGGGCTCGGTGCTGGTCGCGGCGGTGATCGCGGTCGGTGTGCACCGGCTGAGCCGGGCCGGGGTCTTCGCGCTGGCCGCCGCGGCGCTCCTGCTC